>NZ_JANSIO010000243.1:0-10657 GCF_047462195.1 Synechococcus sp. R3-13
ATGATGTCCCGCAGCTTTCTGGCCGTTTTTGGGGCACCGTGCTGGCACTGATGGGCAATCGCTTGGTTGTAGCAATACCGGCACGCTGCTTGCCAGTGTTTCCACACCTTAGCCAGAGCGGGTTCGGGATAAATCCTGATCTTCCTGGATTGCAGTTATGACTACGTCACGCTTACGCGATCGGTACTTCCTGAGTCCGCTGAGCCGATGACTGAAGCCGTGCAAAATGGCAAGAATATCCTCAACCCATTCCTGTTGGGGAGAGTGGTCTTGGTGATTGAGAACCACGTTTGCGTCAGCGGAGCGGAGCTCTTTCTCGAACCCGTGTTGACGGCAGTACCAGGCAACAAGCTCAAATCCAAAGCGGCAGAGGCGGTCTTTATAGGCGACCACAAGTGTGCCGACATCTCCTGCACCGATTCGTTCCAGTAGGGCAAGGAACCGTGGTCTTTGGAAGTGGAGACCGCCGCCAATGTCTCCGACCCCTTCGGCTCCAGAATGGAGGCTAACCAATCGAGCAATCTGTCGCTCCAAGTCGGGTTTTTGCGCTCGGCTGATAACTCTGGCGTAGAGAACAATGTGCTTCTGCTTTCCGGGTAACTTGATGTAGCTATCGAGGTCATATCGCCTTGCTCGTCCTGAAGGTGTTCGTACTGCCGACGAGCAACTTCTTTGGGAGTTACATATCGCGCCATGCTGAATACTATGTTCAGCATGGTTCAATGTTGCTTGGATTAGAATCCGCTCCTCAGGCAGGGCCCGCCGAGGCACATTCCTGGCCAAGGGTGTGGTCTTTCAACCGTTGCAAAGCGGCAGTCAGGGCTGTGGGCCAGGGATCGGGCTGGCGCAGTTGTCGCACTCCCTGGGGCAGGCACAGCACAGAGGCGCGGCTGGTGCGGGCAATGGCTTCCAGATCCGGCAAGGGATCCAGCAGCAGCCCTTTTTCCATAACTTTGCGCAAGAGCGGTTCGTAGCCAGGAGGCGGGGGCTCGTCAGCATGGCCCAACAAGTCTCCTTCAGGGCCGCGAAAGATCTGCTTGCGACCGGGAAGGGTGGCTTTGGCAAAGGAAGCTTTGGCCACTGGGATCCCATTGATTTCCACCAATTTGTACACCCCGTTTACGCCTTCTCCAGTTACCAGGCGGGTGCCCACCCCATAACCGCTGATGGGGGCTTGGGAGCGATGCAGGCGCTCGATCTCGTATTCGTCCAAATCCCCACTGACGAACACCGGGGCGCCTTGAGGCAAAATTTGTTTCACCCGGCGAGAGAGATCTTCCAAATCTCCCGAGTCGATGCGCACCCCGCCGATTTCCCCCTGGGATCCCAGTTGATCTGGGCTTCTGGCCGCAAAGAGCTGGGCTGCTGTGCGCGCCCCTTGGATGGGATCGTAGGTATCGATTAGAAGCGCAGCTTGGGGAAAGTAGCGCCGAAAGGATTGAAAGGCGCGGGTTTCGTCTCCCGAGAGAGCAGCAATGGCCATCACTAGGGAATGGGCCATGGTTCCTGCCGGCTTGCGCCCCAATTTCAGGGCTGCCAAGACGTTGGAGGTGGCATTGAACCCTGCCGCCAGAGCCGCCCGGGCTGCCCACAGCCCCGCCTGGGGACCAAAAGCTCGCCGGGTGCCGAACTCCAACAAAATGGCCTCATCCCCTGCTGCATCTCGCATACGGGCCGCCTTGGTGGCGATCAGGGTCTGGTAGTTAAAGGTGGACAGCAAGTAAGTTTCCACCAGTTGGGCTTGCCAGAGGGGGGCTTCCACCCGCAATAGGGGCTGGTTGGCGAAAATGGCCGTTCCTTCCGGCACCGCCCACATATCCCCCTCAAACCGGCAGCGGGCCAGCAGATCCCAAAAGCGCTCCGGCGCATCGGCGAAAATGCCCGTTTCCCGCAGTGCTCGCAAAGCCTCGGGGGCGAAGCTGAGCTGCTGCAGGTATTCCACCGCCTGGGTGAGCCCCATGGCAATCAGATAGCCATAGTCGGTGGGCAGCCGCCGCACGAACAGCTCAAAGGCAGCGGGCTGAGCCTCTAGCCCTTCCCCCACATAGCAAGCGGCCATGGTGAACTGGTACAGATCGGTTAGCAAGCCATAGTCTTGGGGCTGCAACGACGAGAAATCAGGGCTCAACATGAAAAAACCTCAAGGCAGAAGCCGATGGGGAGCGATGGGATCGAGCAGAGAGCTGTCGCCAAGGTTATAGTGAAACTTACCATAAGTAAGCCTGCCTGTCCGGGATCCACCAGAAGCACCGCAACCCCCGAAAAGCTCGAAAAATCGGTCTCAACAAGACGCCAAATCCAAACTTAGCCGAGAACACAGGCGGCCATCTGGACAAAACCTCTTCCCCAACTTATAGTGAAACCAACCATAAGTACCAGCCCGACTTCCTTTAACCTTAGATCAAGCTTGTGCAAGCCTGGTCAATCCAGCCCCCACCGGAAGAACGCCATGAATACCACTCTACAGGAGCTAACTGTTAAGGCTCCAGCGGGCCTTCCCCCCCACTTTGATCCGGAGCGGGTGGGAGAGATTTGGCGCGTGCCCTACCAACAGCGGGCAGCAGAAGCCGAGCTCTGGGCCAAGGAGCAAGGGATCCCGCCGGCAGAGGCGGATCGGGTGCGGGTGGGCTTGCTGCTCATTGATGTGCAGAACACCTTTTGCATTCCCGGCTTTGAGTTGTTTGTGGCCGGTTCCGGCGGGTTGGGAGCGGTGGAAGACAATCGCCGGCTTTGTCAGTTCATCTACCGCAATTTGGCCTGCATCACCCAGATTGTTGCCACCCTCGACACCCACACGGCCATGCAGATCTTCCACCCCGTCTTTTGGGTGAACGCGCAGGGAGCCCATCCTGAGCCGGCCACGGCCATTTCGGCAGCCGATATCCGCTGCGGACGCTGGCGGGTTAACCCCGCCATGGCTGCCAACCTCACCCAGGGGGATCTGACGCGGTTGCAGGTCTACGCTCTGCACTACGCCGAGCAGTTGGAGCAGGGGGGAAAATATCCCCTCATCGTCTGGCCCTACCACTCCATGCTGGGGGGGATTGGCCATGCCCTGGTGCCGGCGGTGGAGGAGGCGATTTTCTTTCACGGCATGGCCCGCTGCAGCCAGCCCAGCCTGCAGCTCAAGGGAGCCAATCCCTTGACGGAAAATTATTCCGTGCTTAGCCCGGAGGTCTTGACCGGGCCGGAAGGGGATCCCATCGACGAGAAAAATGAGCTCCTCATCCACCACCTGCTGCAGTTTGACGCCCTGATCGTGGCTGGCCAAGCCAAAAGCCACTGCGTGGCCTGGACGGTGAGCGACCTGCTGCAAGAGATCCAGGCCACGGATCCCAGCTTGGCCAAGAAAGTTTATCTTCTGGAGGACTGCACCTCGGCGGTGGTGATCCCCGGCGTTGTGGATTTCAGCGAACAGGCGGAGGCCGCCTTCGCCCGCTTTGCGGAAGCAGGAATGCACCGAGTACGCTCCACGGATCCCATCCGGGAGTGGCCTGAGTTTCCCCGGGATCCCAGCTGACCTCCAACATCCGGTATGATGCAGCAGGATCCTCTGCTGGAGCAGCCCTGTGTACGGTCGCGGTAGCGGTGCGGAGCACTCTCGCGGTAGCGGTGCGGAGCACTTTTGGGATCCCCGCCCTGAGGCCAGTTCCACCGTCTCCAGCAGTCTGCGCCCCCCCAGCGGTGCCCGGGATCTCCTGCCGCGGGAAGTACAACGGCGGGAGAAGCTGGAGGCTCAGCTGACCCGGGTTTTCCGGCGCCATGGCTACCAGCGCATCATCACTCCCACCCTAGAGCGGCTGGAAACGCTGCTGGCGGGGGGATCCATCCGTGCCGAGTCGGTGCTGCAACTGCGGGATGGCGAAGGGACGATGCTGGGGCTGCGCCCCGAGTTCACTGCTTCCATTGTGCGGGCGGCAGCCACCCGTCTAGCCGGTGGGCCTTTGCCGTTGCGGCTCTACTACCACGGCAGCGTTTTTCGCAACAGCCGCCGGGAGGAGGGATCCTACAGTAGCCAGGAGTTTTTTCAGTCCGGAGTGGAGCTGATCGGGGCAGGGGGATGGCTGGCAGATGCCGAGATTCTGCTGCTGCTGGCCGATTGCATTCGCTCGATCGGCATCTCTTCTTGTGTAAACGGGACGGAGGCCGCCTGGACGCTGCTGCTGGGAGATGTCAGCCTCACCGAGAGTTTGCTCAGCGCCGTTGCCCCCACGGCTCAAGCGGCAGTGCGCCGTGCCATTGCCCAGCTCGACTACGTTTACCTGGAATCGGCCCCTCTGCCGGAAGCCGCCCGCCAGATTGGCTTGCAGATTCTGGGGCTGCGGGGCCAGCCCGGCTCAGTTCTTTCTGACCTGGCTCAGTTGCCCGTGCCGCCTGAGCGGCTGCGGGATCTGCGGCAGCTCTGCCAGGTGCTGGAGGAACATGGGGTGCGGGTGGTGCTGGATCTGAGCTTGTTGCAAACCCTGGCCTACTACACCGGTATCGTTTTTCAGGCGGTGGCGAGCGGGGAGGTCATTGCTCTGGGGGGGCGCTACGACCGGCTGTACGCCCTCTACAGCCCTCAGCAGGCCAGTCGCGCTGGCGGCGGCACGGAATCCTCGCAGCCGGGGATTGGCTTTACCCTTCTGCCGGATACGCTGCTGCGGCTCTTGCCCCCCGATCCCCAAACCGAGGAGATGGGCTGCAAACGGTTGGTGGTGCCCCTGGTGCCGGCAGGGATCCCGGCGGCGCTGGCCTTGGCCGCCCGCTGGCGAGAATCGGAGGCGGTGGAGCTGGAATTGCTGGATCGGGCCCCTGAAGAGATCGAAGCCTATGCCCGCCAATGTCGGATCCCGGAGATCGCCTGGGTACAAGCCGACGGCAGCTACCACATCACCCACCCGGGCTAATGCTGGCAAGGTTGACCTCCCAACAGAGACGGGGCTGCACCAGTTGCAACAGGTGTTGGCGAATGCGTTCCAACTGCCGGATGGCGCTCTGCACCCCTGGCGCAAACGGCTGACGGGATCCCTGCGCCCAAAAATGCTGCTGCAAATAATCGATCAGCCACAGTTGTGCCGGCAGCTCCAAACTGGCCACCGCTCTGCCCAATTCCAATGCCTGCTGGAGAGAAGAGTGCCAGGGCCAACGTTTGAGTTCCTCAAGGAGCGACGGCGGGATCTGCCGTAGGTGCTGGTGGGCCAGCAGTGCCAAGCCGGGGCTGCCCTGGGCCAAGGCAATCAGCTCGGATCGAGGGATCCCTGCCAGATCTGGGCAACCCAACCCACTCAGCACCCGGTCGACCTCTTCTGGGCTGAGGCGGCGAAAAGGCACCATCTGGCAGCGGGACAACAGCGTCGGCAACAGCGAGGCCGCCTGGGGGGCGATGAGTATAATATGGGCTGGGCCTGGCTCTTCCAGAGTTTTCAACAAAGCATTGGCAGCGCTTTCCGCCAAGGTTTCGGCTCCCTCCAGCACCACCACCGCTCCCGTTCGCGTAAGCGGGACGGAGTCCTTTAGCGGGGCGGAGCCCTTTCGCTGGGCTCGAATCGGCTTGCGGGCACAGAAGCGGGATACCCCCTGCACCTGCTCCAGGCGAATTTGGGGCGGCGAGCGCCGTTGCAAGGTTTGCGCCTCCGGGGAGTCTGCCGCAATTAGGCGGCCTTGGTGCAGGTAGGTGGGGCTGACCCAGTGGAGATTGGGATGGTTGCCCGCCAGCAGCCAACGGCAGTGGGAGCACTTGCCGCAAGGGATCCCGGAGCTGGATTCGCACAAGAGGGCCTGGGCAAACCAACGGGCCATCAGCTTCCGCCCCACCCCTTGGGGGCCCAAGAAGCAGTAGCTGGAAGTCACCCGCCCCTTCTCCAGGGCCGCCACAAGCAGTCGTGCCGCCATCTCCTGCCCGACAATGTGCTGTGGAGGCAAGACCTTCATCCGCTTGACGGTCTCGGCGCTCGGACGGAGTTCTGGCATATCTCAGCATCCGCTGGCAGAAGCTGGCAGGAAATGTTTGCGAAAATACTGCAGCGTCTCCGGTCGCAATAACCCCCGCTCCACCAAGGGATCCCCCCAGTGGGGCGAAGATTCATCCATCGGCGGCAAGGACTCCAGCACTTCAGCAGCCAACAAGTCGGCAGCCTTGAGGAACTCTCCCACCGTGCGGCACCCCGACAAACGGGCAGAATACCCCCCATCCGCAAAGAACTTGATCGTGGTTGCCTTCAGGCCGGTACACTCGCCAATGACCGCGGTCAGCTTGCCCCCCGACTGTTGCCAGCGGCTGAGGATGTCTTGGATCTGGGGCCGATCCAGCAAGCCCGCTGCCTGCAAGTTTTGGAACAGATGCCTGGCCCAGGGGGTGAGTTCCGCCAGCAAAGGATCCGTCGGCGTATGCGTATCCTCAGGAGTGTCGGCGTCGGTCTCGGGTTCCTCCGGTCTCCCCGTAAGGACTGCGTTTCGCTCACGCAAGCGTGCTGGCCCATCTTTGGCGGTTGAACCAGAGAAGTTGGCTGCTCTCAACTGGGCTTGGGCTGCTTCGGCGATCAGCTTTTGCTGTTCGTAACTCACCTGCAGCAGACGGTTGCGATTCTGTTCAATCTTGAGATTCTCTTGCAGGGACTCCAGGCTCTGCCGATAGGCCGCCAGCAGCTCTCGCGCATCTCGCAGTTCCACCGTCAAGTTGGCCTGCTGCTGTTGAAGGGCGCTGAGGCGGGATCCCATCGTTTTCAGTTGTTGTTGAGCTTGCTCCAAGGCTTCTTGGCGGGCTTGCAGGGATCCCTCCAGTTGGACAATGCGCTGGTCGGCCTCGGCCCGTTCTGTCCTGAGCTGGTGGATCAGGGCTTGGCTCTGCTGCAGTTGCTCCTCCAGTTGAGCAAGGTGCGCTTCGTAGTCACGGTTGGCTGCCATCAGCCGCGCCATTTCCGCTTGCAGTTGTTGTAGCTGCACCTGTAAGCTTTCCACCTGCTCTGGGGGAACATAGCCGGAAAGCCGCGCCATTTGGGCCTCGTGCTCTTGCTGTAACTGAGCGTAGCGCTCTTGCCACATCTGCAAAGCGGCCCTCAGCTCCGCAATCTGTTGCTCCAAGGCGGCAACCTGCTCTGGCCAGAAGGAATCCAGATGCCGGGATAGAGCAGCCTCTGACTCTGCAGCTTGCTGGGCAAGTTGGGCCTGCAACTGATCCCGCTCCGATCGGAGCTGCTGGATTTGATGAAGCGCTGCCTCCAATTGGGCGCGTAGGTCAGCCACAACGCTGCTGGGCACCGAGTCCAACTGGCGTTTCTGCAGAATCTGGATTTGCTCTTGCAACTGCTCCAGTTCCGACTGATAGCAATCTCGCTGGGTTTGCAACTGCCGCTGCGCCCTTTGCTCAGCAGCGCGGGCAAGAGCCAGCTCCGTTTCTAGACGTTGCAGTTGTTCCCGCCAAACCCGCAAATCCTGCTGCAGCGTAGCCTGGTGCTGGAGCTCCGCCTGCTGGAGACGAATGGTGGCTTCCAGTTTTTGAATGCGCTGCTGATACTGGCTTTGAAAATCGGCAATCTGCTGGTTCATGCTGGCCAGGATCCGATCCCATTCCTGTTCCTGGAGCTCGATTTGTAGCTGCAAGGCTTCCACTTGCTTGCGGCAGTCGGCCAAGGTGGCCGGTTGAGGCTCATCGGCAAAGGGATCCGAGGCTGCCGCGGCTAATGTTCCAGGGATGGAATCTCCCCCAACTGCGGATTCGAGACTCGATGGCTGAATTGTTCCCTCGCAAGGGATCTTGGCCTCTTCGGGTACAGCCAAATCCTGGGCCAGAGCTTCTCGGCCAGGAGTTGCCGCTCTTTGGGGGGTAAGCTGAACCTCGGGTTTGGGATCCCTGGCCAAAAAAGGCTGCAGCGCCTCCCACGCATTGGGGGAAGCCATCCGCTGCAGTTGCACCTGAACATCCAAGGCGCGATCCAAAATGGCGGGCTGTACCCAACCTTTCCAGGTGAGGATTTCCCCCAATTTCCGCCCATAGCGACGCTGTTGAGCCAGAGCAACCCGCAATTGCTCGAAATCCAAATGGCCCAGCGCCACCAAAATCTCTCCTAGAGAAAGGGACTGGCTGGGCAGGAAGCGGTAGAGATCAGCCAGAGTGAGCCAGCCGCGCTCGAGACACACTTCTCCCAACTTGAGGTGGTTTTGCTGTTGCTCTCGCAGAGCCTGAGCCAACTGGGATTGGGAGATCAGACCCGCCCGCAGCAGACGCTGTCCCAGCGGCAAGCTCGACTCAGCCTCACCGTCAGCAGCACCCCGCCCCTCCAGAAAGGGGAATGGGGTAGAACCGCTCTGGGAGGAAGAGGAGCGCGGAGGCATCAGAAAGGTTCCCAGCTCAGGACTATATTTGTTGTTGCTGTACTCTAGCCTATTGCTCCACAGGATAGAGCATAAAGAGATGACAACGCCACATTGCCGTATTGGCATTGTGGTCGTTTCAGGTTAGGGTGAGATGCCTGGGCTGTTGAGAAAAGCCTTTGGCCGGGGGCATTATGGCTCCGCAACGCTGACGCGACAACGCGACCGACGTTTTAGGCGTGGGCGCAGTGTCCTAGTTTGAATTGATGATTTGAATTGATGAATTGAAATGGCCATAATCGGAATGGCCATAATTGTGGACATAACTGACAGACATCAATGTTGGCTCTAAAGCCAACTCACTTTCTTCCTGCTTGAGAGAGAAGTCAAGCTCACCTGGCCCCTCTCGGGAGCGCTGCACCGGCAAGGCAAAGGAAATTGGGTCGCCAAAATCCGGCTTCTCCCTTGCCCACTAACCCGTGGGATCCAACCGCATCAACACCTGCCCAAACTCCACCGATTGCCCATTGCTCACCAAAATCTCGGTCACCACGCCTGCCGCTTCGGCCTCGATCTCGTTCATCAGCTTCATGGCCTCGATGATGCACAGGGTTTGGCCCTTGTTCACCCGTTGGCCAACCCGCACAAAGTCAGGTTCACCTGGAGCTGGGGCGCTGTAGAAAGTGCCCACCATCGGCGCCGTCACGTCTATCCAATGGCTGGGGGTGGATTTGGGAGCAGTGGGAGGAGGGGGCGCTTCTGCAGGAGCAGGAGGAGGCGCAGAGGAGACAATAACCGGACTGGCGGGGATGGAGGAGAGCTCAGTCGGGATCCCTTTGCGCAAGGTGAGGCGAAAATCTTTGAACTCCAGAGTTAGCTCGGTAACATCGCTCTCTTGCAGAGCGGCCAGGAGAAGACGAATTTCCTGCCAATTGACAACATCCAAGGGAAGGTTCACTCCTGATGCATCACCTGTCCACAACGGAAATCCATAACCGGATAAGGAGAAGGAGAACTCACTCCCGGCCCAGATAGGTGTCGGTGCGGGTATCGACCCGAATCCGTTCTCCAACCTTGATGAACAAAGGCACCTGGATCTCAGCACCGGTCTCCAGCTTGGCCGGCTTGGTTCCCCCAGTGGCGGTATCTCCTTTCACCCCTGGATCTGTTTCCACCACTTCCAGAACAACGGTGTTGGGCAGCTCCACATCGATCACCTGCCCATTCCAGCGCAGGATTGACACTTGCATGTTTTCTTTCAGATATTTCACGGCGGAGCCAATTTGGGCAGCGGTAATTGGAGCCTGCTCATAGGTCTCCATGTCCATAAACACCAAGTTGTTCCCTTCCGCGTAGAGATACTGCATCTCGACTTTTTCGATGGTGGCTGCGGGCAGGGTTTCACCGGCGCGGAAGGTTTTCTCCACAACGTTGCCAGTCTGCATGTTTTTGAGCTTAGTGCGCACAAAGGCTGCCCCCTTGCCGGGTTTCACATGCTGGAAATCGATCACCTTGTAGGGAGCTCCGTCAACTTCTACAGAGACGCCAGGGCGCAAATCGTTGCTTGAGATCATGTCAGCAGAGGGATCCGTTGCTTAGACTTCCCAATCTTACCGTGACGATGGGACACTCCGTTCGCGCTGGGGAGGCGGAGTCCGATTCAGCCCTCTGAGATCAATCGGGGGCTGGCGACCGTAGAGGGGCAGCACCTCCTGCCACTGAGGGCGCAATCCGGCCCGAAAATCGGCGCGGGCCAATTCTGCCAACGCCACCACAGGTGCAGAATCCACAAAATCGTCGGCATCTACAGATAAAGCTTGCGGCCAATGGCGGAGAAGGGCCTGCCAAGCCTCTTCCTCCCAGAGCCGATCGGCCGCTTCTGCAGCGATACGCTCTTCCACCACCCGATACACACCGCCATACCGCTCTCCTCGTTTGGCGTCCATCTGCACCGCCACCGTCAAGGGCTGTGCCGGGGATCCCTGCTCCTGCCACACCTGGCGGGCGAGGACGGCCAAAGCCGAGTAGCCAAACACGGGAATGCCCAGTTGCTGGCCCAGCAGACGGGCCACGCTCACCCCCAAACGGCTGCCCGTAAAGCTGCCCGGCCCCAAAGCTACAGCGATCCCGGCTACCTGTGACCAAGCCTGACGGGCCAAGAAGTCTCTCAAGCAGGGGTGCAACTGCGCTGCCATCTCCCGATCCAGCCACCAGCTCTGGCTGCGGGGTTCTCCCAGCCCCGGCTCCAACGGCAGCAGGGCCAGGCCCAAAACGGGTGTGGTGGTGTGGATCCCTAAAATCCACCGAGGGGCGGACACGATCTTTCTCCCTCCTTTTTGTATTGGGTGGTTGACGAAACTTAACG
>NZ_JANSIO010000244.1:0-3651 GCF_047462195.1 Synechococcus sp. R3-13
CCCGAGTACAACGAGCTATTCAGCGGGGATCCCACCTGGGTTACCGAGTGCATCGGCGGCATGGGCCTGGATGGGCGGCCTTTGGTTACCAAAACCAGCTTCCGCATGCTGCATACCCTCTACAACCTTGGCCCAGCGCCCGAGCCCAACTTGACCGTGCTCTGGTCGGAGCGGCTGCCGGAAGCCTTCAAGCGCTACTGCGCCAAGGTCTCCATTGAAACCAGCTCCATCCAGTACGAAAACGACGACTTGATGCGCCCCTACTGGGGGGATGACTACGGCATCGCCTGCTGTGTGTCGGCCATGCGCATCGGCAAGCAGATGCAGTTTTTTGGAGCGCGGGTGAACTTGGCCAAGTGCCTGCTCTATGCCATCAACGGCGGTCGGGATGAGATCTCCGGCGAGCAGGTGGCTCCTGCTTTCGCCCCCATCACCGCCGATGTCCTGGACTACGACGAGGTGTGGCCGCGCATGGCGCAGATGATGGCCTGGCTGGCCAAAACCTACGTCAACACCATGAACATCATCCACTACATGCACGACAAGTACTGCTACGAGCGCCTGGAGATGGCCCTGCACGACCGGGACGTGCTGCGCACCATGGCCTTTGGGTTGGCCGGCCTGTCGGTAACAGCCGACTCCCTATCCGCCATCAAATACGCGCGGGTACGGGCCATCCGGGATGAGCGGGGCCTAGTGGTGGATTACGCGGTGGAGGGCGACTTCCCCAAATACGGCAACAACGACGACCGAGTTGACTCCATTGCGGTGCAACTGGTGCAGACCTTCATGGCCGAGCTGCGCAAGCACAAGACCTACCGCAATGCCATCCCCACCCAGTCCATCCTCACCATCACCTCCAACGTGGTCTACGGCAAGAAAACCGGCAACACCCCCGACGGGCGGCGAGCGGGCGAGCCCTTTGCCCCAGGGGCCAACCCCATGCACGGCCGGGACACCAAGGGGGCGGTGGCGTCGCTGGCTTCGGTGGCCAAGCTGCCCTACGACGACGCTCTGGATGGGATCTCCAACACCTTCTCGATTGTGCCGGCGGCCCTAGGTCGCACAGCGGAGGAGCGGGTTGCCAATCTAGTGGGGCTGCTGGATGGCTACATGCGGGATGGCGGTTTCCACCTCAACGTCAATGTTCTCAACCGCGAGACCCTGCTGCATGCCATGGAGCACCCGGAGCTCTACCCACAGCTCACCATCCGGGTTTCCGGCTATGCGGTGAACTTCATCAAGCTCACCCGCGAGCAGCAACTGGATGTCATTAACCGCACGTTCCATCAACACTGCTAAAAGACCAGCCTGGGGATCCCTGAAGTCCGCCCATACCGGGGTCGATGGAAGGGATCCCCCATCGATAACCGAGGAGGCCCGATGACGATGACTGTTTGTAGCGCTGCGGATCTGGTCAGCCAGTATGCCTCAGGACGGCGCGATTTTCGGGAGATCGATTTGCAGGGGGCTGAGCTGCAGGGGATCCATTTGGCTGGCGCCGATCTCAGCTATGCCGATTTCAGTGGGGCCAACTTGGCGGGGGCCAATTTGCGGGGGTGCGATCTCAGCTATGCCGACTTCAGCGGAGCTAACCTATCGGGAGCCGATTTGCGGGGATGTCTCCTCTTTGGCAGCGATTTTCGAGAGGCCCTCTTAGAAGGCGCCCTGCTGGATCACGCAGATGTCGATGCCTATACCCATTTCCCGAAGGATTTTGATCCCAAGGCCCATCGCCTACACGGCATCGCGGTGGATACCTCCGTGCCTAGCCCACACGACCCATCGGTCTGAGCTGGGTGGGATCCCCAAGCTGCCCTTTCGGCTTTTTATCCCCCTTTCTCCCTTCCAGCCAGGATAGCAGCGGTCTAGCTAAAAGACCCTAGGGATCTAAAAAAATCTAGCCCCAACCTAATCCAAAGAGAAACGGAAACTGTGTTCTATTTAACCTGAGTTAGCAATCTGGAAGAAAACCTCAAGATTGATTGATATTTTGCAAAAGCCATCCAGGATAAAAGTATGGATACCGTTATGAACCCCCTGACACCAATTGCTGGGCGCATTCACTCGGTGGAAACCTGTGGCACCGTCGATGGGCCAGGAATCCGCTTCGTAATTTTTACACAGGGTTGTCCACTTCGCTGTTTGTATTGCCACAACCCTGACTGTCGGGATCCGGAGGCGGGACAGCTTGTTACGGTTGAGTCTTTAATTGCCGAGATCCAACGTTACAAGAATTACTTGCGAGGGGGGGGAGTTACGGCTACCGGGGGAGAGCCTTTGCTGCAACCTGACTTCGTGGCCGAGATCTTCCGTCGCTGCCATGAGTTGGGCTTGCACACGGCTTTGGATACCTCTGGCTATGTTCAACTGGAAGCGGCAAAACCTGTGTTGGATCATACAGATTTGGTGTTGCTCGATATCAAGTCTTATCTGCCGGAGCTGTATCGAAAGGTTACCGGCGTTTCGCTAGAACCCACTCTTAATCTGGCCCGCTATTTAGACCAGATCCACAAGCCTACCTGGATTCGTTTTGTGCTGGTTCCCGGCTTGACGGATCCCGAGGAAAACATTAAGGGTCTGGCCGAGTTTGTGGCCACCTTATCCAACGTGGAGCGAGTGGAAGTTTTGCCCTTTCACAAGATGGGGGAATACAAATGGCAGCAATTGGGATTGCCTTACACCCTTGCCGATGTCGATCCACCCACACCCGAACAGGTGAATCACGCCTTACAAATCTTTCGGGATCAAGGACTGGTGGCTATTTGACAATTCTGCAGTTGCGGCTTGGGTCAGCATAGCCAGGTCACGCTTAGATCCGAAGTGATTCACAGTTAATCTCTGCACCGTCTCCAGATTGGCCCTGAGCTGACTGGAATCCAAGTTGATCCCCAGGCTAACTTTACGGACTCTATGTGAACTGAAGAATACCCCAAGAGGAGGGATCCCCAATGGAAGTTTGCGTCACCTACCGCGATGGTGTTCAGTTCCAAGCGGAAAGCCGAGGGCACCGCATTCTCAGCGACCAGCCTTTGGACAATCACGGTCGAGATCAGGGAATGACGCCGCCGGAATGGTTTCTGGCTTCTCTGGGCGCCTGTGTTGGTTTTTATGCCGTCAAATATCTGGAAGCTCGGCAGTTGGATCCCAGTGGACTAGAGGTGGTGGTCACGGCGGAGAAAGTTGAGCATCCGGCTCGCCTAGACAACATTCACATTCGTGTAAAAACTGGGATCCCGCTGGACGGAAGGCATCAAAAGGGGCTGGAAAAAGCAGTTGATGCCTGCATCATTCACAATACGCTTACCCATCCCCCCACCTTGACCACCGAAATCCAAGTTCCTGCTCCTGTTGGCGCCTAGATTGCCATTCGGGTTATTCGACTATTTCCAACTATCCGATTGTCAATTGTTCCTATCGTCTAAGTCTTGATGAGTTTTGGAGGGATCCACCGATGCCAGTGACCCATCTAGCCGAGTTGGAAACCCTGATCCAACAGGTGAAGGCTGCTCAAGCTGAATACGCAACTTTCACCCAAGAACAGGTAGACCGGATTTTTCACAGAGCCGCTCTGGCTGCCAACAACGAACGGATCCCGTTGGCCAAGCTGGCGGTACAGGAAACCGGCATGGGCATTGTGGAAGACAAGGT
>NZ_JANSIO010000244.1:3661-12405 GCF_047462195.1 Synechococcus sp. R3-13
AGAATACATTTACAACAAATACAAACACGAAAAGACCTGTGGAGTCATCGAGCGAGATGAGAGTTTTGGCTACGAGAGAATTGCTGAACCGGTGGGTCTTTTGGCAGGTATTGTGCCGGTAACCAACCCCACGTCAACGACCATTTTCAAGGCTCTGATCACCCTCAAAACCCGCAACGGCATTATCTTTTCTCCCCACCCGCGGGCTAAACAATGCACCATTGCCGCGGCCAAAGTGGTCAGAGAAGCTGCCGAGGCAGCGGGCGCTCCTGTGGGGTTGATCGGCTGGATTGACGAGCCCACGATTGAGCTCTCCCAGGCTTTGATGCAGCATCCTGAGGTGAAGCTGATCTTGGCTACCGGCGGGCCTGGCATGGTTAAAGCGGCCTACTCTTCGGGCCACCCGTCTTTGGGGGTGGGAGCGGGCAATACCCCGGCAGTGATCGATGCCAGTGCCGATATTCCCATGGCTGTCAGCTCGATTTTGTTGAGCAAGACCTTCGACAACGGCATGATCTGTGCCTCAGAACAGGCAGTGGTGGTGGTGGATGCCATCTACGAGCAGGTCAAGGCCGAGTTTCGCCATCGGGGGGCCTACATTTTGGATCTGGAACAAACCGAAGCAGTACGCCGCATCCTTCTCAAAGACGGTCGCCTCAATCCGGCCATTGTGGGCCAGTCGGTGCAGACCATCGCTGCCCTGGCCGGGATCCAGGTACCCGAAGGCACCAAACTGCTGATTGGGGAAGTGGAGAAGGTGGGGCCGGAGGAGCCCTTCTCCTACGAAAAATTGGCCCCTGTTCTGGCCCTCTACCGCGCCAACGATTTCCACAGCGCCGTAGATGTTGCTGTCCAACTGGTCAATTTCGGCGGGCGGGGACACACCTCTGTTTTGTATACAGATCCCGCCAATCGGGACGATATTGCCTACTTTGAAAATGCCCTACAAACGGCGCGAGTGTTGATCAATACTCCCTCTTCCCAGGGGGCAATCGGGGATCTCTACAACTTCAAGCTAGATCCCTCTCTGACTTTGGGCTGTGGCACTTGGGGAGGCAATTCGATCTCCGAGAATGTGGGGCCGCGCCACCTGCTCAACATTAAAACGGTAACCCAACGTCGGGAAAACATGCTCTGGTTTCGGATCCCGCCCAAGATTTACTTCAAGCCCGGATGTCTACCCATTGCTCTGCGGGAATTGGCCGGCAAAAAACGCGCCTTTTTGGTGACCGATAAGCCGCTCTTTGAGTTGGGCATATTGCATCCCATCACCCAGGTTTTGGATGAGATTCGCGTGAGCTGGGATGTGTACCACGATGTAGAGCCGGATCCCACCCTCAGCAACGTCAATCGCGGTCTGGAGCAGTTGCGCCAGTTTCAACCGGATGTGATTATTGCGGTCGGTGGGGGATCCCCGATGGATGCGGCCAAGGTGATGTGGCTGATGTACGAGCAGCCCCAGGTGGAGTTTGATGGCTTGGCGATGCGCTTTATGGACATCCGCAAGCGGGTTTACGAGCTGCCGCCACTGGGGCAAAAAGCTCAGCTCATCTGCATCCCCACCACTTCCGGCACGGGATCCGAGGTGACGCCCTTTGCCGTAGTGACCGATGACCGGGTGGGGATCAAATACCCCCTGGCGGACTACGCCCTCACCCCCACCATGGCCATTGTGGATCCGGATCTCACCCTCAAGATGCCCAAGAAGCTAACGGCTTACGGGGGTATCGATGCCCTCACCCATGCTCTGGAAGCCTATGTGTCGGTGATGGCCAGCGACTTTACCGATGGGCTGGCCCTGCAGGCCATCAAGCTCCTGATGACCTACCTGCCGCGGGCCTACGAGAAGGGCGCCGAGGATCCCGAAGCGCGGGAAAAAGTCCACTACGCCGCCACCATTGCCGGCATGGCCTTTGCCAACGCCTTTTTGGGGGTGTGCCACTCCCTGGCCCACAAGCTGGGATCCACCTTCCATCTGCCCCACGGCCTGGCCAATGCCCTGATGATTACCCACGTCATCCGCTACAACGCCACCGACGCCCCCTTTAAGCAGGCCATTTTTCCCCAATACCGCTATCCCAACGCCAAGCACCGCTACGCTGAAATTGCCGATTACCTGCAGTTGGGCGGGGCGGATGACGATGAAAAGGTCATGCGCCTCATCGAGGCCATCGAAGAACTCAAGCGGAAACTGGGGATCCCGGCCACCATTCGCGAGGCCCTGGGGGAGAAAGAGCGGGAGTTTTACGACCGTCTGGAGGCGATGGCGGAGCAAGCCTTTGACGACCAATGCACCGGCGCCAACCCCCGCTATCCCCTCATTCAAGACATGAAGGAGCTGTACGTTTTGGCCTATCGGGGCTGCCGGGTGGATTCTGCCCTCTACCACCAGCCGGAACCAGTGTTGGCCTAAGGAGTAGGGTATGTGGCAACGACTGGATCCCAGTGTGGATATCTGGAGGGCCCGATCCCATCCCCTGAATCCCATTTTTCTGCCCCGTTCGGTGGCGGTGGTGGGGGCCACGGAGCGGGAGGGCAGCGTGGGGCGGACGGTGTTGTGGAACCTCATTAGCCACCCCTTTGGCGGCACGGTTTACCCGGTCAATCCCAAGCGGCACCAGGTGTTGGGGATCCGGGCCTATGAGCGGCTTTCCGCTTTGCCGGAGCCGGTGGATCTGGCTATTATTGCCATTCCGGCAGCGGGGGTGCCCAAGGTGGTGCAGGAGTGCGTAGAAGCCGGGGTCAAGGGCGCCATTGTTCTTTCAGCAGGCTTCAAGGAAACGGGCCCTGCTGGCTGGGAGCTGGAGAAGCAAATTCAGCAGACTATCCAATCGCGTCAGCGGGACGGAGTCCTTGGGAAGCTGCGCTTGATTGGCCCCAACTGCCTGGGGATCCAAAACCCCCACACGGGCTTAAACGCCACCTTTGCTGCCCAGATGGCCCGGCCCGGCAATGTGGGCTTCATCAGCCAAAGTGGGGCCCTGTGCACCTCGATTTTGGACTGGAGCCTGCAGGAAAATGTGGGCTTCAGCGCCTTTATCTCTCTGGGATCCATGCTGGATGTGGGCTGGGGAGATCTGATTGACTACCTGGGCGAGGATCCCCATACCCATAGCATCGTCCTATACATGGAATCCATCGGGGATGCCCGCTCTTTTCTGTCCGCGGCCCGAGAGGTGGCCCTGAGCAAGCCCATCATTGTCATCAAGGCGGGGCGCACCCAGGCGGCGGCCCAAGCAGCCGCTTCCCACACGGGCTCCCTCACCGGCAGCGACGCAGTGTTGGATGCGGCCTTCCGCCGTTGCGGCGTGCTGCGGGTGGATCACATTGAAGATCTCTTCGACCTGGCGGAGGTGCTGGCCAAACAGCCCCGTCCTCAGGGCCCTCACCTGACCATCCTCACCAATGCCGGCGGGCCAGGGGTGCTGGCCACCGATGCCCTCATTCGCGCCGGGGGATCCCTGGCCGAGCTTTCTCCCCAAACCCTGGAGCAGCTTGAGCGGATCTTGCCCCCCCACTGGAGCCACGGCAATCCCATTGACATTTTGGGGGACGCAGATCCGGAGCGCTTTGCCCAAGTTTTGGAAGTGGTGTTGCGGGATCCCGGCAGCCAGGGCTGTCTGGTCATCCTCACCCCCCAAGCCATGACGGATCCCACCCGCACGGCTGAGAAAGTGGTGGAGACCTGGCGGCGCAGCGGATCCCGGCAGCCTATCCTGGCCAGTTGGATGGGGGGAGCTGGCGTGGATGCGGGCGAGCACATCCTCAACCAAGCCGGGATCCCTACCTATCGCTACCCGGATCAAGCGGCGCGGGTGTTCGGCTATTTGTGGCGATTTAGCTACAACCTCAAGGCCCTCTACGAGACCCCCACTCTGCCCCCTTCAACAGCGGTAGAGCGCGACAAGGTGCAGCAAACCCTTGCCCAGGCGAGGCGGGAAGGCCGCACGCTTCTCACGGAGGTCGAATCTAAGGAAATCCTGGCCGCCTACGGGATCCCGGTGGTGCCGACGCGGGTGGCTGAGAGTCCCGAAGCGGCGGTGGAAGCTGCCGAGGCTATGGGCTACCCGGTGGTGGTGAAGCTCTACTCCCACACCCTCACCCACAAAACCGATGTGGGCGGCGTGCAGCTCAACCTGCCCGATGCTGAGGCGGTGCGCCGGGCCTTCGGGCAAATCCTCCGCAACGTCAGCGAGAAAGCGGGTCCGGAGCACTTCCAGGGGGTCACAGTGCAGCCGATGGTGGACACGGATGGCTATGAGCTGATCCTGGGGAGCAGCCAGGATCCCCAGTTTGGGCCGGTGTTGCTGTTTGGCAGTGGCGGACAACTGGTGGAGGTGTTTCAGGATCGCTCCATTGGCCTTCCCCCCCTCAACACCACCTTGGCGCGGCGCCTGATGGAAAACACCCTCATCTACAAAGCCCTCAGGGGGGTACGCGGACGCCCAGCCGTCGATCTGGAGGCCCTAGAACAGCTCTTGGTGCGCTTTAGCCAACTGGTGGCCGAGCAGCGGGAGATTAAAGAGATCGACATCAATCCGCTGCTGGCTTCCAGCGAGGGCCTGCTGGCTTTGGATGCCCGCGTCATTTTGCGAACCGAGCAGGATCCCCAGGTGCCCTTGGCCATCCGCCCCTATCCCACCCAGTACATCTGGAGCTTCCGGGACGGCATCACCATTCGCCCCATTCGCCCTGAAGACGAGCCTTTGGTGATCGATTTTCACCGCCACGTCTCCGATTACAGCGTCTATCTGCGCTACTTCCACCCGATCAAATACAGCGTCCGCGTCGCCCACGAGCGCCTTACCCGCATTTGCTTTAACGATTACGACCGCGAGATTGCCTTAGTAGCAGAAAAACAGGAGCCAGAGGCCAATCGCGTCAGCGGCACGAAGTCCTTAATCCTCGGCATCAGCCGCCTCTCCAGAAAACATGGCTTTCCCCAAGAAGCAGAGTTTGCCATGCTGGTGGCGGATCCCTACCAACGGCAAGGGATTGGCACAGAGCTGTTGACCCGCCTCATTCAGGTGGCCCGCTGCGAAGGGATCCAGCACCTCACCGGCGAGGTTCTTGGCGAAAACGAGGCCATGCGCCGCCTGTGTCAGCGGCTGGGGTTTCAGTTGCGCCCTTCTCCAGAGGATCCCGGGATCTTCAAGGCTGCTCTGGCTTTAATCTCCGATCCGCCAATCCTCGCCACCTGCTCCCCCTAGAGATCCCCAGAGAACTAAAAACGGTTTACCGACTGGCTTACCGTAGAATAAGACGGGAAGAGTCCTGGCGCTTGTCCCCTCCCCTTTTGGGAGGGGGGTTGGGGGTGAGGGCGGACTCCCTCTGAGGAGGAGGAGAAGTTTTTGGGGATTGCTATGAACACTGAAGGGACACCTGCGAACAAATGGGGGATCCCCTCAGCAATCGAGGTGGTCTGGTCTGGGAGAGTTGGGGCCGGGATCCGCAGGCTGCCGGTGAGCATGGGGCGGTGGCTGGGGATGGGATCCCTAATTTTTGGCCTTCTTCTTGGCCTCAGTGGTTGTGTCAGCGGTATGGGCTCAGGGGGATCCAGAGAGGAAGTAGCGATTCTCCTGGCCTCCTTTGCGGTAACTCGAGACGCTTACCGGAAAATCGTTCCTGCCTTTGAGGCCCACTGGCTGGCGAAAACGGGGCAACGGGTGCGCGTAGAAAGCAGCTACGGCGGCTCAGCAACGCAATCGCGGGCAGTTATTGACGGGCTGGATGCCGATGTGGTGGCCTTGGCTCTGGCCCTGGATGTGGAGCGCCTCGTGGCTGCGGGTCTCATCCAGCCGGGATGGGAAGCCCGTACCCCCAACCAAGGGATCGTTACCCGTTCGGTGGCAGTGATTGTGACGCGGGAGGGCAACCCCCAGGGGATCCGCTCTTGGCAAGATCTGGCTCGGCCCGGCTTGCAGGTGGTTACCGCCAACCCTAAGACCTCAGGGGGCGCCCGCTGGAACTTTTTAGCCCTCTGGAGCGCTGTCCCTGAACCCCAGGCTCTGGCCTTCACCACCCAGGTCTACAAGAATGTCCGCATTTTGCCGCGGGACTCACGAGAGGCCACCGATGTTTTTTTCCAAAAAGGGCAAGGGGATGCCCTGATTACCTACGAACATGAGGTGATCCTGGCGGGCTTGCGCGGCCAATCCCTGTCCTATGTGGTGCCGGATCCCAACATTTCCATCGACAACCCCGTAGCCGTGGTGGATGCCAATGTGGATCGCAAAGGTACCCGTGCCGTGGCCGAAGCCTTTGTGGACTACCTATTCACCCCAGAAGCGCAGCGGGCCTTTGCCGAGGTGGGCTTTCGCCCGGTGGAGCCGACGGTGGCCCAAGAGTTTGCCTGGCGGTACCCTCCTGTTGAGAAGCTGGTTACCGTCGCCGACCTGGGAGGCTGGGAGGTTGTCCAAAACCGCTTTTTTGCCGATGGGGCCTTGTTTGACCGCATCCAAGCCCAGTTTTGACGCTCATCCCGCTAACGCAAAGCAAGTAGCAGGAGATTCCCCCTTCACCGAGTCTTGACCCGATGCCCTAGAGGACATCCCCGCCAGAACCTCTCCAGGGGCCTTTGAGGACTTCGTCCCCCTGGCGAGCACCTCACCGCGCTCCCCAACCCGATCCCGCAGCACCATCCCACCGGCAACATCCCTGGGCAGCCAACAGCCACAAGAGCACTCATACCAGCGGGTTCTCAGCGCCTCACCCCACGCCGGACACTCCTGAGAGGTGCCTGCCGCCCTCTCTCTGGCTCCAGCCTTGCCCCGCTTGAACCCAACCCAGGGCAGCGCCGAGTTCAGGAACTGCCCATGACCGGCCTCCACTATAGGCTTGCCCAGCACCCTGCGCCTTGAGGGTGAACTCATGGTCAGGGTTGTGATGGGCGCGTTGTGTATCACCACCTGCTGCCTGCCTTCCTGTGGCGGTGCGCCTTTGTCGGTCATCACACAAAAGCCATAGGCTGAGCAGCCAGCGGAGATGGAGGGATTGTTCTTTCTGCTGGCTCGCTGCTTCACCACCCCTGCTGCACGCGAAGCACTGCAATGAATCTGGGTAGAGATTTGCACCTCAATCCTCGCAGTATCCTGCAAACTGGAGGTGTTGCCCCCGCCAGCTAAAATCTCAAGACGGTTCTCGCTGCCTTCACGGATGAAGACTCTGGGAGGTTTTCCAAAAGCGACGGAAAGTGCCCTTGAGGGGAAAGGTTGCCATTTTTTTCCTGGCCCAGCTTGCCATGCCGACCGTCAACTATCTGCGCATCAGCTTGATCGATCGCTGCAATTTCCGCTGCCAGTACTGCATGCCCGACGAGGCAGAGTTGGCCTGGCTGCAAGCCCCAGAGCGCTTGACTGATGAGGAAATCCTTACGCTGGTTCAAGAGGTGTTTTTGCCCTTGGGGATCGATTGCTTTCGCCTCACCGGCGGCGAACCCCTGCTGAGGCCGGGGCTGGAGCACCTCATCCGGGCTCTATGCAGCCTGCCTGGGGTGAGAGATGTGGCCCTTACCACCAACGGCTTCAACCTCAGCCAAAAAGCTCAACTCCTCTATGAAGCGGGGTTGCGCCGCATCAACATCAGCTTTGATTCCCTCAACCCCGAGACCTTTCGACTGATCACGGGGCGGGATCGCTGGCGGCAGGTCTGGGCCGGGATCCAAGTTGCTCACCAAGTGGGGTTCGATCCCCTCAAGTTGAATGTGGTGGTGATCCCTGGGCTCAACGAATCGGAAGTGGAAGATCTGGCTGCCCTTACCCTGGAGCGACAATGGCATGTGCGCTTCATCGAGTTTATGCCCATCGGCAATGCCGCCCTCTTTCAGCAGGCCGGCTGGGTGGAGTCTGAGGTGCTGCGACAGCGAATTCGCGCTCGCTTTGGCCTGGAACCCGGGTTTGTGGCCGGCAATGGGCCGGCGGATGTGTTTCGAATCCCGGGGGCAAAAGGCACCTTGGGCTTTATCAGCCAGATGTCGGAGTGCTTTTGCGATCGATGCAACCGCATGCGGCTATCCAGCGACGGTTGGCTGCGCCCTTGCCTGCTCAACGAATCCGGCCAAATCAACCTGCGGGATCCGCTGCGAGCTGGGATCCCTGCCGAAAGGCTAAGACAGCAGGTGCGAGAACTGCTGGACATCAAGCCGGACATCAACTTCAAAGGACGGGACACCGGCAGCCAGGGATCCTACCGGCGCACCATGTCTCAGATTGGCGGCTAGCGGGGATAAGGGATCCGCAAAAGCTGGTTGACCGGTGGGTGGGCCACCTGCAACTGTTTCCCATCCGGCCACTGGATCTGGATTTCCTTGACCCCTGTTTCGGATCCCAGGCCAAAGTGGGCCACCGGCTCCATCTGACAGAGGTAGCCGCTGCCGGCGTCGATGGCCTGGATCTGGGTACGGGTGGAGGTGAGCAGCCTTACCAACGCGCCGCGGGCCGGGGCTCCCTGGCGGGTGAGGGGCAGAACTCTCAGCCAGTTGTTGGCATTGGCCTGAGGGCGATAGAAGCTGAGAGGCTGGGCGCCAGACTCCCCATGGGCAATCAACAATTCCAGACGACCATCCCCATCCACATCGGCCACTGCTGCTCCTGTCCCCAATCCCTGGGGCTCGGCAGCATCTCCAATGTCAATGGCTTGCCAACGGCCTGAGCGCCAAGCAAACAGACGGTTGGGCTCGCCGATGTTGTTGAAAAACAGCTCCGGGTAGCCGTCGTTGTCGAAGTCGGCAGCGATGACCGTGCGAA
>NZ_JANSIO010000245.1:0-9964 GCF_047462195.1 Synechococcus sp. R3-13
GGAAAAACTGCGCCAACAGCACCACAACAAGGGCAAGGAGCACCAAGCCGGCCCCCTTCGCCAACGTCCATTCAACCAAAACCTCTGCCAGCGGAAACGCAGCGCGGCCATTCTCCAAAGATGCCCCCATCACAAGCGGCGACCAGCCCAAATACGCCTCAGTCGGCAGCCCAACCGGTGAATTGACGAAGGCGAGCGCCGCCCAGTGGCGGTACTCTAGAAGGTGTTCTAAGGACTCCGTCCCGCTACTGCGATGAGTAAGTCCATGCAAGCGATGGCAAGGACTCCGTCCCGCTACCGCGACCAGCCTGCCCTGCGCATCTTGATCGTGCGCCATGGTGAGAGCACCTTTAACCTGGAAAATCGCATTCAAGGCCGCTCCGATCTCTCCCGGCTCACCCCCACTGGAGAAGTGCAGGCGCAGCGTGTAGCCGAGGCCCTGGCCGGGATCCCGTTGGATTGCGCCTATTGCAGCCCCCTGTCTCGCGCCCTCGATACCGCTCGCGTCATTTTGAAAGACCGAGAAGGGATCCCTCTGCACATCACCGATCAACTGCGGGAGATCGACCTGACGGCCTGGGAAGGGCTGACCTTTGCCGAGGTGCAGGAGAAATACCCCGAAGATTACCACCTGTGGCGGCACCATCCCGACACCCTGGAGCTAGAGGGCCGCTTTCCGGTGCGGGATCTCTGGCAGCAGGCGCAGGGGTTTTGGGAAATGCTGGCCCTGCATCTGCAATCGGCTGCAGGCCTCTGGAACCATGGAGCGGATCCCTCCCAGAGACAGACCCTCAATATCCTCATCGTGGGCCACAGCGGCATCAATCGCGCCCTGGTCAGCACCGCCATCGGCCTGGGGCCACACCACTATCACCGCCTTGGGCAGGATAACTGCGCCATCAGCGTTCTCAATTTTCCCGAGGGCCTGCAGGGGCCGCCACAACTGGAATCTCTGAACATCACCGCTCACCTCGGCCCAGCCCTGCCCAAGCGCAAGCAGGGGATGCGCATCTTGCTGGTGCGGCATGGGGAAACTCAATGGAACCGAGAGCGCCGTTTTCAGGGGCAGCGGGATATCCCCCTCAATGCCACCGGGGAGGAACAGGCAGCCAAGGTGGCAGAATTTTTGGCCACTCAACCCCTGCAACTGGCCTTCTCCAGCCCCCTGAAGCGCCCTTGGGCCACAGCCGATGCCATCTGCAGCAACCACAGCAACCTCATTTTGCGCCCAATGCCCGACTTGCAAGAGATCTGCCACGGCGACTGGGAGGGCAAGCTGCAAAGCGAAGTCGAAGCCGAATACCCCGGCGAGCTGGAGCGCTGGCAACGGGATCCCGCCAGTGTGCAGATGCCCAATGGGGAAAACCTTCACCAGGTGTGGGAGCGCACTCGCTCCGCTTGGCAGGAGCTTTTGGCCATCACCGCAGCCCAGTTTCCTCAGGGCACGGCGGTTGTTGTTGCCCACGATGCCATCAACAAGGCGATCATCTGTCAGTTGTTCGACCTTTCCCCCCAAGCCTTTTGGATCTTCAAGCAGGGGAATGGCGCCATTACGGTGATCGACTATCCAGAAGGCAAGGAGGGTGCCCCGGTTTTGAAGGTGTTGAACCTCACCACCCATCTGTCCGGCCAGATCCTGGACTGCACCACTGCTGGAGCTTTGTAAAGATGGGCTCATCCCCTCTCCGCGAGCTAACAGGACGACTAACAGGACAAAATGTGCATCTCCAGGGAGTGCGCCTGTTGGATCCTTGGCGTCAGCGGGATGAAGTAACCGATGTGTGGTTGCAGGAGGGTCGCCTGCGGGCCACCGAGCCGGCAGGGATCCCTGCCGACATCCCCACCATCGATGGCTCAGGCTGGGTAGTGGGGCCGGGTTTGCTGGATCTGTATGCCCACAGCGGCGAGATGGTTGGCAGCGGTCGCGTAAGCGGTGCGGAGCACTTTCTGGCCCACAGTCGGGAAACCCTGACCTCTTTGGCTGCAGCGGCTTTGGCGGGAGGCTTTACCCAGGTGGGGCTTCTGCCCACCCCCCTTCCTGGAACCGGCCTATTTCCGGTGCTGGATCACCCGGAACACCTGAACCGCTACCCCCGCCAATTGGGGGATCCCCGCTGGCTGCCCTGGGCTGCCCTGAGCGTGGGTGGCCAGGGAGAAACCCCAACCCCCTGGGGAGAACTGGCGCAAGCGGGAGCAGTTGGCTTTGCAGAGGTTCAGCCACTGCGCTCCTTGGCTTTGGTGCGGCGGGCTCTGGAGTATTTGCGGCTGGGGAAGAAACCCCTGCTGCTCTGGGCCTGGGATCCCACCTTGGCCGGGCAAGGTAGCCTCTACGAAGGGATCTGGGCGCTGCGCCTAGGGCTGAAAGGGATCCCTGCCAGTGCTGAAACTGCCGCTCTGGCCCGCCTTCTGGAGATGATCAGGAGCGTTCCTTCCCCCCCGCCCGTGCACATCATGCGCCTGAGCCAAGCCCGCAGCCTGGAGCTGATCCAACAGGCCCAAGCCGAAGGACTGCCGGTTACCGCCAGCACCACTTGGATGCACCTGATCTTGTCCGAAGAGGCCGTCCTTGAGCATCGCTACGATCCCCACCTTCGTATCCTGCCCCCTCTTCCCAGCGCCGGCGACCGAGAGGCTCTGATCGCCGGGATCCGTTCCGGCAGCCTGGGGATCGCGACGGATCACCACCCCTACACCCATGAAGAGAAAATCCTGCCCTTTGCCGATGCCCCGCCGGGGGCGATGGGCCTGGAGCTGGCTCTGCCGCTGCTGTGGCAACATTTGGTGGCAACGGGATCCCTGACAGCGCTGCAACTGTGGTCTGCCCTCAGCCTGTACCCGGCCCGCTGCCTAAACCTAGATCCGCCCACCCTTACCCCCCACAGCGACTGGGTGCTGTTTGATCCCACCCACCCTTGGACGGTTTCTGTTGCCACTCTCCACTCCCGATCGCCAGCGACTCCCTGGCTGGAGAAAACCCTGTGCGGCAAGGTGTTGCACACCCATGTCGAGGGGATCCCATCCCGCAGCTCTGCCCCTTGATCCCGAAGAAGGCCGACAAGACCTGTCCGGAGAAAGAGCCAATTCAAAGAGGGGGATCCCTTCCCGCCAGCGGGACGGGGTCCCGAATTCAAAACTCCCCGGCCAGAGCGGCTACACAACGCTCACACAGCTCTGGATGTTCGGCAAATTCCCCCACACGGGTGGAATAGTTCCAGCAGCGCACGCACTTTTGGCCGTCAGCCGGAAAAACAGAGACCTCCAAGCCTTGACCTGAGGTTTTCTCCAGTTCCACCTGTGAGGTGATGAACAAGTAGCGCAACTCGGCAGACCGCTCCTGCAAAAGAGCGTATAGGCCGGGATCCGCTACCTTCAGGATTACCTTGGCCTCGGTGGAAGCGCCGATGGGCTTAAAGGACTCCGTCCCGCTAACGCGACCGGTACGGGCTTGCTCCAGAGCCTTGTTCACCTCTTGGCGCACCTCTCGCAGCTGCTCCCAAATGGCCGCCAACTGGGGATCCCGCCAGTGCTCCGGCAGCTTCATCCACCCCCCCTCAAACACCGAACGGGTGGGCTTGGGATAGGGCAGATGGCTCCAAATCTCTTCGGCCAGGTGGGAGAGAACGGGGGCGATGGCCTTGGCCAAGTTCTCCAGCAACAGGGATAGCACCGTTTGACATTGGCGCCGCCGCAGACTTTGGGCATGGCTAATGTAGAGGCGATCCTTGGCAATATCCAGGTAAAAGTTGGAGAGATCCACCACACAGAAGTTCTGAATCGCCTGGAAAAAGCGGTAGAACTGATAGCTTGCAAAAGATTCGCCGATCTCGGATCCCACCTCGTGCAGGCGGTGCAAAATGTAGCGGTCTAGCTCCGTCAAGGCTTCAAAAGGAACGGCATCCTGAGTTGGATTGAAGTCGTAGAGGTTGCTCAGCAAAAAGCGAGCTGTGTTGCGGATTTTGCGATATACATCCGCCATTTGCCCAAGAATGGTCTTACCCAGCGGCACATCCCCGGAGTAGTCCACACTGGAGACCCACAGGCGCAGCACATCCGCCCCGTAGGCGGGATCCGTCTGGGGATCTTTGCCGCCGTTGATTAACACCAGCGGATCGATGACATTGCCCAGGGACTTGCTCATTTTCTGGCCCTTCTCGTCCAGCACAAACCCATGGGTGAGCACCGCCTTGTAGGGGGCATGGCCGTTGACGGCCACGGAGGTAAGCAAACTGGATTGGAACCAGCCTCGGTGTTGGTCGGAGCCTTCCAAATACAGATCCACCGGGTAGCCCAACCCCTGCGCCTTGGCCACTGCCGCCCAGGAAGAGCCGGAGTCAAACCACACGTCCATGGTGTCCATCCCTTTGCGGTAGGTGCGGCCATTGTGGCGGTACTGCTCCGGCAGCAACTCCTCCACCGGGCGCTTCCACCAGGCGTCGGATCCCTACTGGGCAAAAATGGCCTTGATGTGGTCGAGGGTCTCGGCGGTGAGCAGAACCTCGCCGGTTTCTTCGTCGTAAAAGACGGGGATGGGCACGCCCCAAGCCCGCTGGCGGGAAATACACCAATCCGAGCGCTCCGACACCATAGCAGTGATGCGGTTCTCCCCGATGGCCGGGATCCATTTCACGGTTTTAATGGCCTGCAGGGCCAGCTCCCGGAAGCCAGCTACAGACGCAAACCACTGCTCGGTGGCCCGGAAAATCGTTGGCTCTTTCGTGCGCCAGTCGTAGGGATATTTGTGGTTGTAGGGCTCTTCCTTGAGCAAAGCCCCCGCAGCCTGCAGAGCCTGGATGACAGCAGCATTGCCGCTGGTCTCCGGCTTCTTGGAGAGCACATCCAACCCGACGAACTGGGATCCGGCCTCGGCGGTAAATCTCCCCTGATCGTCCACAGGGCTGAGAATGGGCAGACCATACTTTTGGCCGGTTTTGAAGTCATCTTCCCCATGCCCCGGAGCTGTGTGCACAATGCCGGTGCCGGACTCGGTGGTGACATAGTCCCCCAGCACGCAGAGGCTGGCGCGGTCAAAGAGGGGGTGCCGTCCTTGACTGTATTCCAGGGCGGATCCCGGCAGGGTGGCCTTGATCTCCAGAGGCGTCTCCAGAACCTTCTCCAGCCGCTCCCGCAGATCGGCGGCGATCAACAGCAGGCCGAAGCGGGGAGACTCCACCACTGCATAGGTGAGCTTGGGGTTAAAGCAGAGAGCCAGGTTGGCCGGGATCGTCCAAGGGGTGGTGGTCCAGATGGCTGCCCGCAGGCCCGGCATGAAAGGCTCCAAAACCGGCTGCGCCGCCGGGCTGAGGCTCTGCAGGGGAAAGGCCACGTAGATGCTGGGGGAGATGTGGTTGTCAGGGTACTCCAGCTCCGCTTCCGCCAGAGCCGTCTGGGAGCTGGGGCTCCAGTGGACGGGTTTGAGGCCGCGGTAGATGTAGCCCTTGAGGGCCATTTGTCCAAACACCTCAATCTGTGCGGCTTCGTACTCCGGCGACAGCGTCAGGTAGGGCCGATCCCAGGATCCCCATACCCCCAGGCGCTGAAAACTGGCCCGCTGCACATCAACGTAGTGCAGGGCGTACTCCTTGGCTTTTTGTCGCAGCTGCAGAGGGGTGAGGTTTTCCCGCTCCTGCGGGGTGAGGCTTTGCAACACTTTCAGTTCGATGGGCAGGCCGTGGCAATCCCAGCCGGGCACGTAGCGCACCTTGCGCCCTTGCAAGATGTGGTACTTGTTCACAATGTCCTTGAGGATCTTGTTGAGGGTGGTGCCCATGTGGATATCGCCATTGGCGTAGGGCGGTCCATCGTGCAGGACAAAGGGATCCCCAGGATTGTGGTCGGCAAGGCGCTGGTAGATTTGCTCTTCCTGCCAAAAGGCTTGAATGGCGGGTTCTCTCTTGGCGGCCTCTGCCCGCATGGGAAACTGAGTTTGGGGCAGGTTGAGGGTACTTTTGTAGTCCACGGCAACTCGAGCAACCTAAAGGGCGTCTCTCTATCCTACGCTGTCGCCTCATCCTCAGCAGTCCATCCCTCACCCCTCTTGTGGGACAGGGGATCCGAAGCCCACGGTCACCCAGAGCGCCTGGAGCTCTCAAACGGCTCCAACAAACCACCGCATGAACTCCCTGATCGAGAAAACAAGAAAAGATTTGTGCTAGTCTCAGGGTGTCGTTTAGTAAGGGAGGTTCCTGCGGATGCCAGATAGTAGTAGTTGTAAGGGTCGTCAAGTTGGGTTCAGCCGGCTGTGCGCCGGGGCTGTTCTCTAACGGTCTGAACTTAGATCCTTCAGTCTGCTGAAGAGTCTTCGCGTTCTGGCTCGCTTGGAGTTCCTCCCGGCAGTCAGGTTCCAGTTGAAGGCCCGCTAGACCGCTCTTTCCCTGACCTCCTGTTGTTGCCTTGGGGGTGGGAGAGAGCGGATAGTTTTGCAGATAGCTGTAGCGGGGCTTGGAATGGACGGGCGTCTAAAGATGCCAATGTTTCTTGAGGTTGGGTCCTTTCAAGACACCTCGACCCAACCTTTCGAGACCCCTCGGGATTGTTCGGTCAATTGCTGGCAGGAGTGGGGCGATCCACCACCGGAGCACCAAGGGAGTCGCCGCTATCGCAACCGCTCAAAAATAGGGCCAGCACCAGAAAGCAAACAAGCTGAGGGGCGCATAGTTTCCCATCTTAACAAGCTCAACTGCCTGTCCAGATTACCCCAGAGCCATTCCTCATCATCCTGAAGATTTCCTAAGGGACGGTGGGGATGGCCAGGGATCCCTCCAGAGCCAAGCGATCGCTGACGATAAGACGCCGACTCTCCAGCGTGATGCCGGTTTGGTTAATCAACATCACAGAAATCCACTCAGAACGGGGTTCTTGCGGAGCATCTGCCTGTAGGAAGATCCCTCCGGCCTGTAGGGGTTCGAGAGCAAACGAGGTCACCTCTGGGTAGCCTGCCCCGGCAACGGGTTGTTCGGCAACGGCGCCCAACAGCAAAGAGTGGGTGAGAGGCTCTGCCACAATCGCCTGCAGCGAATAGGTGGATCCCGGTTTGACCACCTCCGGCAGGTTCAAGGTGACGGTGGGAGGGGCAGATCCAGAGGTGAGGGTGCTGGCCTCCCGCAGCACTTCTTGGTCAATCAACAGCAGTTGTCCGGGATTGGCTGGATCCGGGCGATAGCGATTGCGCACCAGGGCAGAGGCTTCTACCTGAAAGTCCCCCCGCACCGAGGATTGGGATCCCTCTACTTGGCTGAGAATATCCGCAACAATCTCAGGGCCCACCTGCCGCCAGGAGAGGATCTGGGCCGAATAGGTGAGCTTGGGATGAGAGCTCCACAGCTTGCGGATGGCACCTTCCACCTCTTCCCGGTCCAGCCCATCTCGGTGGCGGAAGTCGGGGCTGTAGCCGGCCATCACCCCTGGCAAATCCCGCCGGTTGGCGGCGGCCACCTGCTGGCTTAGCCACTCCACTAGGGCGGCTGGCGGTGGGCTGGAAACTTGCCGCTGGATTCCACTTTCTAGGGGCATCGGGGCAGCTTGGGCCCAAGCCGAGGACTCCGTCCGGCTGACGTGACCGGCTGTCAATCCAAGGGGTATGCTCCAGCTCACGGCCAGAGCAAGGGGCCAAAGCAGTTGCGGAAAGTTAGATCGGGATTTCAAGCCATGGGCCTCCAGCCGGCAAATCTGGATCCCAGTCTAGCCTTAGGGCAGTTGAGATCCCAAAGTCCAGACCAGATAAGATCGATTGGAATAAGCTTTGGCTCATAGCGCCTGTTCTCCATGGCTCCCCAGCACTCTCCAGCTTTCTTGGCCCTGGTCAACGAGGCCAAAAGCCGCATCCAAGAACTGACAGTCGAGCAGGTCAGGCAAAAACAACTGCAAGGGGATCCCTTCTATTTTGTGGATGTGCGGGAAGAGTCGGAGTGGCAAGCCGGCCACGCTGCCGGAGCCATCCACTTGAGCAAAGGGATCATTGAGCGGGACATCGAGAGGGTGATCCCCGACAAAGAAGCGGAGATCGTCCTGTACTGCGGCGGCGGGTTTCGCTCCGCGTTGGCAGCCGATAACCTACAGAAAATGGGCTATCGCCGGGTGATCTCGATGGATGGGGGCATGCGGGCTTGGCGGGAAGCGGGCTTTCCTGAGGAGCGCTAGAGCTGGCGGATTTCTTCCCTCACCCATAGGAAGAGGGAGGTATTGGCTGCTATCTGGCTGCTATCTGAAATGGCCGACCACTGAAGGCGGGAAGTGGGGGCGGCCCAACCTTGTTTAGAATGGCGATAGCCTGGCCGTTTAGCTTTACCCCTCTGCCATGCTCCAAACCCTGCCCCGCCTGGATGTTGCTGCCTGTTTGCAGCAGTTGCGTCAGCTTCTGCGAGAACAAGATCTGGATGGCTTTTGGGTTCCCTCTGCCGATGAGCATCTCAACGAGTATTTGCCGGAACATCGCAAGCGGCGTCAGTGGATCACAGGCTTTACCGGCTCGGTGGGGGATGCCTTGATCACCCGGGACAGGGCTTGGCTGTGGGTAGATCCCCGCTATCACGAACAGGCGGAGCGGGAGGTGGATCCCAATCTATTGACAGTGATCAAAGGAGGTCTGCCGAATCAGCCCAGCCTGATGGAGATTGTGGAAGAGCTGGGATCCGGCTTTCGCCTGGGGGTGGATCCCTTTACGGTGGCGGTGGCCACCTATCGCCAGTTGCAGGCCCATGCCCAAGCGGGAGGGGTGCTCTTGATCCCGGTCACGGAAAACTTGGTGGATAAGCTGGCTCAGGGATCCGCTCCTGTCGCTCCCTTTGACCGGCCCATTGACTCGGTACCCACCCACCTAAGCGGGGCCACCCCTGCAGAAAAGCTGGCCCAAGTCCGGCAGGAGATGCGCCGCAAGCGGGTGGGGCTGCTGCCCCTGACCAAATTGGATCAGGTGGCCTGGCTGTTTAACCTGCGGGGATCCGACATCCCCTACAACCCAGTGTTTTGGGCCTATGCTTTGGTCAGCCTAGATAGAGCGGCTCTATTCACAGATCTGGAGCGGCTCAGTCCCCCATCTCGGCAATTTCTGGCAGAAGCCGGGGTGGAACTCTGGCCTTATGAGACCTACAACGAACAACTGCCCCAATGGGCCAAGAGCTACGCGCCGGTGGGCTTGGATCCCAAGCAGACCACCCAGGGCACTCAAGAGCTGCTGCAGGATGCGAGCTGCCGCGAGCTGGAGCACCCAGTAGAAGCCCTCAAGGCCGTGAAAAACCCCACCGAGCTGGAACAGATGCGCCTGGCCAACCGCAAAGCCAGCCGGGCCAAGATCCGTACCCTGGCCTGGATCGACCGGCAAATCCAACAGGGGATCCCCATCAGCGAAGCCGATGTGGCCGCCATCATGGAGGCCCATTACCGGGAGGAAGGGGAGTGGGTGGGCCTGAGCTTTAACACCATTGCCGGCGCCGGCGCCAACAGCTCCATCATCCACTACAGCACTCCGGATCCCCAAAAGCTGCTGCAGCCGGGCGAACTGTTTTTGTTGGACTCCGGATCCCACTACTTGGGGGGCACCACCGACGATACCCGCACCGTTTGGATTGGCCCGCAACCCGCGGATCCCTTGTGCAAGCGGCGCTATACCGAGGTGCTCAAGGCCCACATTCAATGCGCCCGCCAGATCTTCCCCCCCGACACCTATGGAGTCTCGTTGGATGGGATCGCCCGCTCTACCCTTTGGCAGGCCGGGCTGGACTATGGCCATGGCACCGGCCACGGTGTCGGCGCCTTTTTGAATGTCCACGAGGGGCCCAACGGGATCCACCGCCGCGCCAGCACCCCTCTCAAAGTGGGCATGATCAACAGCATCGAGCCGGGCTACTACCAGGCGGGATGGGGTGGGATCCGCCTGGAGAACCTCTACGAGGTGATTGCCATTCCCGAGCCGGAGGGCTGGATGGGCTTTCGCTCCCTAACTTGGATCCCTTTTGATGGGCGCTTAATC
>NZ_JANSIO010000246.1:0-6724 GCF_047462195.1 Synechococcus sp. R3-13
CAGTGCGGGGCTCCTGCGATTTCTAGCTGAATATCAGCACTCTGCCGGAGGATCCTGCCAACTTCAACCCCTGGTGGAGCACCTACTGCGCGGAGGGGGTAACCGGCTGCGATTGAGGGGCTGAGCGGCTCACAACTCCTGCCGGGCTTCCAAGGCACGGGCCAGGGTGACCTCGTCGGCGTATTCCAGCTCGGATCCCATGGGCAGGCCGAAGGCCAGGCGGGTCATGCGCAAGGTGGGGGCAACCGGCTTCAGGTAATCCTTGACCACGTGCATGGTCACCTCTCCCTCTACGCTGGGGCTGAGGGCGAAGATCAGCTCCTGCGGTTTTTCCCGTGCCACCCGAGCCACCAGCTCGCGGATGTGCAGTTGATCGACCCCGATCCCGTTCATGGGGGAGATGAGGCCACCCAAAACGTGGTAAAGCCCCTTGAACTCGCGGGTGCGTTCCATCGCAATCAAATCTTTGACATCGGCCACCACGCACCACAGCAAGGGATCCCGCTGTGGCGAACGGCAAATCTCACATGGATCCTCCGCTGACCAGTTGAAGCAGATGGAACAGTGCCGAACCGTCTGCTTGGCTTCCAGCAGGGCTTTGGCCAGGGCTTCGATCTCGCCGGCGGGCCGGTTGATCAAGTGGAGAGCTAGGCGCTGAGCGGTTTTGGAGCCAATGCCGGGCAGCCGTTGCAGCTCTTCGATGAGGCGAGCCAAGGGGCGAGTGTACATACAGAGTTAAGCAAGCGGGGTTAAGCAAGTGGGGCTCAACCCAGTCCCAACCCCGGCAGACTGATGTTTCCGGTCAGCTCTTCCATGCGTTTGCGCATCGTCTCAGCAGATTGGGTGTAGGCGTTCACCATTGCTGTCAGGAGCAAGTCTTCTACCACATCCACCGACTCCTGGAGAATCTGGGGATCCAGAGAGACCTTAAGGGGTTCTTGGTTGCCGTTGACCGTCACTTTCACCAGCCCATTGCCAGCTTCGCCGACGATCTCCATCTCTTCCAGCTCTTTTTGCAGCCTTTGGGCGCCATCGCGCACCTCTTGGGCTTTCTTGAGCGCTTCTTGGATTTTGCCGAAGGGGCCAAAGCCTCGAGTCATGGGATCCTCTCTTGGGTTATCCAGATACTGCTGTTCTACTCTACCCGTTTCCTCCCGCCGGTGAAAGCACTCGAAAGTTCAGGCCAGAAGTGCTCCGCACCGCTAAGGCGACCGGCCTTCCTTAGGTTGCCCTTAACTCTGGCAGATTATCCTCTCAAGAGAAGCCAAAGATCGACTCAAAAGCCCATCTGCTCATCGGTGTTCGCCGTCTGGAGGTGCTATGGCTCAATTGTTGCAGGATCCCCGATCTCAAGTGGCCCAGCCCAGTTCAACTCGGGTGGAGCCTTCTCCCTGGCGTTGGCGGCGCTGGATCCCGGAGCGTTGGTATGTGCATTTGGGCCTGGTGCTGGCCTGCTTGGTTCTGGGATTTCCGGTGTTGTACGCCCTGCTTGTGAGCACCCAGAACAATGCCGAGGTGTTCCGCTATCAATTGACCTTTGGCTCCTCTTTTGCCTTCAACTGGCATCAGGTGATGGTGGCGCGGCACTTGGGCCACTACATGGTCAACAGCACCATCGTGGCGGTGGCGATCACCGTGGGCAAGACGGTTTTGTCGCTGCTAGCCGGGCTGGCCTTTGTGTACTTCCGCTTTCCCGGCAAAGGGCTGGCCTTTGGCTTTGTGCTGATCACGCTGATGATGCCCACAGAAATCTTGATCATTGCCCTGCTGCGGTTGGTCACCAACTTGGGCTGGGGATCCACCTACTACGCTTTAATCGTGCCCTTTCTGGCCAGCGCCACAGCCACGTTTTTGTTCCGCCAGCATTTTTCCAACATTCCCCGCGAGCTGGCGGAGGCGGCCCAACTGGACGGGGCCAACCCGCTGCAATTTCTCACCCAGGTGCTGATCCCCTTGAGCTGGAACGCCATCGGGGCGCAGGCGGTGATTCACTTCGTTTACGCTTGGAATATGTACCTGTGGCCCCGCTTGATCGTGCAAGGCCGAGAGCGACAAGTGGTGCAGGTGGGGCTGCAATCCCTGCTCAATCTGGATAGCTCGGCCTCCTATGGCCCCATGATGCTGGGAGCGATCATCGCCAGTATCCCGCCGCTGCTGGTGTTTATTGCGCTGCAGAAGCCCTTCATGAGCGGGTTAGCCCTCAATCGCGACAAGTAAGCCCTTAGGTTCCCTTTCATGCCCAGAGATCTACGCCGTTTTATTGCTCTGCTGGAATCCCGTGGTCAGCTCCGCCGCATTTCGGCAGAAGTGGATCCGGATCTGGAAATTGCCGAGATTGCCGATCGCCTCTTGGCCTGCGGTGGGCCGGCGCTGCTGTTCGAGCGGGTGAAGGGATCCTCAATGCCGCTGCTCATCAACACCCTGGGCACGGTGGAGCGCATTTGCTGGGCTTTGGGAATGGAGCAGCCTCAGGATCTGGAGGAACTGGGGAAAAAGCTGGCCCTGCTTTACCAGCCGCGGCCACCGCGGAGCTTTGCCCAGGCGGTGGAGTTGGGACAAGCTCTGTTTAGCGTACTCAAAGCTAAACCCAGCCGGGATCTGCTTCCTCCCTGTCAGCAGGTGGTGCTGCGGGGAGAGGAAGTGGATCTCACCCAGTTGCCCCTGTTGCGGGTCTATCCCGGCGATGCCGGACGGGTGCTGACCTTGGGCCTGATGGTAACCAAAGACCCGGAAAATGGGATCCCCAACGTGGGGGTGTACCGCCTGCAGTTGCAAAGCCGCACCACCATGACGGTGCAATGGCTGTCGGTGCGGGGGGCGACTCGGCATCTGCGCAAAGCGGCGGCCCTGGGCCAAAAGTTGGAGGTGGCGGTGGCGGTGGGGGTGGATCCGGTGGTGATTCTGGCGGCGGCCACACCCCTGCCGGTGGATCTGTCGGAGTGGCTGTTTGCCGGTCTCTATGCCGGAGAAGGGTTGCACCTGGCCCAGTGCAAAACGGTGGATCTGCAGGTGCCGGCCCATGCTGAGATCGTTCTGGAAGGCAGCATCACCCCTGGGGAAGTGGCCCCCGACGGGCCTGCCGGGGATCACATCGGCTACTATGGCCCCCGCAACGAGCAGGCCCCTCTGATTCGCTTCCACTGCTTGACCCACCGCCGGGATCCCATCTATCTCACCACCTTCAGCGGCAAGCCCCCCAAAGAAAACGACATGATGGCGCTGGCCCTGAACCGCATCTACACCCCCATCCTCAGGCAGCAGGTGCCGGAGATTGTAGATTTCTTTTTGCCGATGGAGGCGCTGGGCTACAAAGCAGCCATCCTCTCCATCGACAAGGCCTACCCTGGCCAGGCGCGGCGGGCGGCTTTGGCTTTTTGGAGCGCCCTGCCCCAATTTAGCTACACCAAGTTTGTGATCGTGGTGGACAAAGACATCAACGTCCGGGATCCACGGCAGGTGCTGTGGTGCCTGTGCTCGCGGGTGGATCCGCAGCGGGATGTGTTTATTCTGGCGGACAATCCCTTCGACGCCCTGGATTTTGCCACCGAAAGACGGGGTCTGGGAGGCAAGATGGGCATTGATGCCACCACCAAAATTCCCCCAGAAACCGATGCTCCCTGGCGGGATCCCCTTGCTCCAGATCCGGAGGTGGCCCGCTTGGTGGATCGCCGCTGGGCAGAATATGGCCTGGCGGATCTCGATGGGCAGCCGGCGGATCCCCGCCTGTTTGGATACGAGCTCTAAGCCCGCAGGGCCTCAATGGGATCCAGTTGCGCCGCTTTGCGGGCCGGGAAAATGCCGAAGACCAGCCCAATCCCAGTGGAAAGGGAGAACGCCACTCCCACTGCCACCCCATCGACTTGGGTCGCCAAGGGGGTGAATACCTGCACCGCCACCAGCAGGCCACTGCTGAGAAGGATCCCGAGCACTCCCCCGGTCGCGGCAATGAAAATCGCTTCGGCGGCAAATTGCTGCAAAATCTGGCGGCTATCGGCCCCGATCGCCTTGCGCAGCCCGATCTCATGGGTGCGTTCCGCAACTGAGATAAGCATCACATTCATGATCCCCACCCCTCCCACCAGCAGGGAGAGGGCCGCCGTGCCCGTCAGCAGCACCCGCAACAGGCTCAAAATCCTGGCCGACCCATCCAGGAGCACTTTCTGGTTGCGGATGATGAAGTCATCTTCTCCCACCAATTGGTGCCGCTGGCGCAGCAGGTTGCGGATTTGGAACTCGGCAGCAGGCAGATCGGCTTCAGAGCGGGCCGAGACGAAAATCGCCGTCAGCTCTGTGCCGTAGGGGGAACGCCGCCCGACCAACCGATTGGCCACCACGTCCACCGGCAGAAACACTCCGGCATCGCTGTTGCCAAACACCGTCGGCTTCGAGCGCAAAGTGCCGATCACCTCGAAAGGCAAATTGTTCAGTAGGACGGTCTCCCCAATAGCAGCGGCGGGATCCAGGCCGAACAACTGGCTGGCGGCATCGCTGCCCAGCACCACCACCGGGCGCTGTTCCTCGATATCCGAGGGCAAGAGGAAGCGGCCTGCCTCGATCTCCAGGTTCAACACCGACAAGTACTCCGGCCAAGTGCCGGTGGCCTCATAGCGGCGATCCACTCCACCTCGCACAGCGCGCACATTGGTGCCCAGGCTGGGGACAGCTGCTGACACGGCAGGCACTTCCGCCGCAATAGCCCGTACATCCTCCAAGGTGAGGGGGCGGATGTTGCCGGCATCGACCAGGCCCAAGTTGGCCGAAAAGACGATCAGCAAGTTGGTGCCCAGAGAGCGAAATTGATCCACCGCCATCTCTTGGGCAGCGTAGCCAAATCCGGCAATGGCCACCACCGCCGCATTGCCGATGAGGATCCCGAGCATGCTCAGCCCGGTGCGCAGGCGATGTCGTCGCACCATTTGCCAGGCCATTTTGGCCGCCGTTGCCAGGCTCATGGCTGTTGCTCCGCTCTTTTAATCAAAGTCTCTAGGTTCACCCCAGGAGGCAGGGCAGTAAAGACCCGATCCCCTGCCTGCAGACCAGAGAGGATTTGGGTAACTCCACCCTGAGTGATGCCCGTTTCCACGCGGCGATAGACAGGTTGCCGGCTTTGGGGATCCAGCAGGAGCACGCCTTCCTGGCTTTCCTCCCGGAGGATAGCCACTGAGGGCACCGTCAAGGCTTGGGGCTGGGGATCCCCAATGAAATCCACCGAAACAGTCATGCCGGTGCGCAAAAAGTCGGCCCCAGGCTCCGGTTCAACGAAGACCCGAAAGACGGTTACCTCTCGCACCACCACCGTAGCGGGTGCAATCCGCTTCACCCGCCCCTGCACCAGGCGGTCGGGGTAGGCCAGGGAGCGGATCTCCACCGGCTGACCCACCCGCACCTGGGCAATCTGGGCTTCTGGCACTTCTGCCCGCACCTCAATTCCCTGAGCCAGCGCCAAAATGGAACTGGAAGAAGCTGCGGTGGCATCGGAAGCTGCTGTTGTGGGAGCTACAAAGGATCCCACCTCGGCAAAGCGCTGCACCACCACACCAGAAAAAGGGGCGCGGACTTCGGTGTCAGCCAACCGGGATTGCCGTTGGGCCAGCTCGGCTTGTGCCTGGGCAATTTGGGCTTGAATTTGCTGTAGGGTTTCCGGGCGGCTCCCCAGTTGCAATCGCTCCAACTCCTGTTGAGCAGCTCGCAAATCCGCTTGCGCTTGTTCCAGGCGGGCCGAGCGTTGATCCAGCTCGCTGCGGGCTACCACCCCCGCCTGCACCAGGGCCTGGATGCGCTCTAACTCCCTCTGAGCCAAGTCCACCTGCGACCGGGCAGCATCCACCCTGGCCTGGGCCGCCATGATCACCTGGGGGCGCTCTCCGGCCTGTTGCTCCGCTAGACGGGCTTGCAGCTCTTGAATGCGGGCTTGGGCTTGGCGAATGCCACTGGCGAGATCGCCGTAGTCCATCCGGGCCAATAACTGCCCTGCCACCACTTCATCTCCCTGATCCACCAACAGTTCCGCCAGGCGACCCGACTCGCGGGGGCTGACATTCACCTGGCGGAGCGGCTGCACCTGGCCGCTCACCCGCAGGCGTTGGGTCAGATCCACCACTTGAACTGGGACTGTTAACCTTTCCAGCCGTTCTGCCCTCTGCTGCTGCAGCTGACGCTGGATCAGGAGACCGCTGCCCCCTAGGCCGGCCAACAGCAAGCCCAAGAGCATCCAGCCGAAGGGAAATCTCTTGGGGCGGGGTTTGCTCTGGGACAGAGGCTGCTCTGCAAGCTTGGGAGTAGACAGGGATCCCGTCTTGGGCTCATCGGTGTGCAGGATCACAAAAGTCTCCCGTTTGTAACAAAAGCTTTATCTTTGTCTAGCCTATTGGAAAAATGGGGGAAGCGTAAACACGGTTTCCCGCCTCTTGAGGTCTATTCGGCCAGCTCTGTACAAAAAACAGCGACGATTGTTACCATGGTTAACTGCCGGTAGCGCGGGAAGGCCATGAACGTTCGCATCAACGCTGAGGAGATCATCCGCTCCATTGAAGCTGCCCAGATGAAGTCGGATCTGCCGGAGATTCGGGTTGGGGATCAGGTACGGGTGGGAGTTCGCATTCAAGAGGGGGGCAAGGAGCGGGTACAAGCCTTTGAGGGCACGGTCATTGCCATGCGCCACTCCGGTATCAACCGCACCATTACGGTGCGCAAGGTTTTCCAAGGGATCGGTGTGGAGCGGGTT
>NZ_JANSIO010000247.1:0-4962 GCF_047462195.1 Synechococcus sp. R3-13
CCGACGAAGGGGTTTTGGGGTGGAGCCTGGGCCAGCCTTTTCATCGCGATGGGCAGGGCCACATTCTGGAGCCGGAGAAGCTCTACCGCCCCTACCGCCTGGAAACCGAGCGGGGGGATCTGGCCATCGTCTTTCGGGATCACCGCCTTTCGGATTTGATTGGCTTCAGCTACAGCGCCATGCCCGCCGATGCTGCCGCCAAAGATCTCATTGGCCATCTGGAGAGCATCCGCAACCGCCTGCCCCAGGAGCAGCCCTGGCTGGTGACCATCGCTCTGGATGGGGAAAACTGCTGGGAGTACTACCCCCAAGATGGCCGGCCCTTCTTGGAAAACCTCTATACCCGCCTCAGCCAGCACCCGGCGCTGCGCTTGGTGACGGTCTCCGAGTTTCTGGATCAGTTTCCTCCCACTGAGTTTTTGCCGGCAGAGCAGCTGCACAGTGGCTCCTGGATCGAGGCGGACTTCACCACCTGGATTGGGGATCCCGTCAAAAACCGCGCTTGGGAGCTCTTGGCTCAGGCCCGTCAGGTGATTCAGGATCATCCCCGCGCCAATCCCCAAGCCTGGGAAGCCCTCTGGGCCGCCGAGGGATCCGATTGGTTCTGGTGGTTTGGGGCAGGCCACTCCTCCGCCCATGATGCCGTTTTCGACCAGTTGTTTCGGGAGCACCTGCAGGCGCTCTACACTGCTTTGGGAGAGGCGGTGCCGACCGTGCTGCAATTTCCCCTGGAGGATCATGACGGCCTAGGGGATCGCCTGCCGCAGGGGTTTATCCACCCGGCCATCAACGGTCGTCCGGCAGAACGGGAGTGGAGCCAAGCGGGGCGGGTGGAGATTGGAGCGGCCCGAGGCACCATGCACCGCAACAGCGCCGTTCGCCGCCTCTGGTACGGGTTTGATCACTTCAACCTCTATCTGCGGCTGGATTTTAACTCGGTGGTGCAGCGGCCCAGGCAATTGCTGGTGCTGTGGTTCTATCCCAACCGCGTCACCGTCAACAGCCCCATTCCCCTGCAGGGATTGCCGGCAGAAGCCCCTCTCAACTACCACTACCGCCACCTGTTGCGGTTGTCACTGCCGCCTCCCGGCACCGGCCAGCATCCGGCAGAGGTGCAAGCCCAGCTCTTGCAGGCAGGGGAGTACCACACCTGGCACGCCATCGGCCATCAAGTGAAGGCGGTGGTGGATGCCTGTTTGGAGGTGGCCATCCCCTGGACCAATTTGGGCGCCCAGCCGGGGCAGGAGCTGCAATTTATCATCCTGGCTGCCGATGGCGAGACCTTTCAGGAAGGGATCCCTCCGAAGGCCACCATTGCCCTGCGTAGACCTTGAGCGTGATGACCAGCAGAGCTTCCGGTTATGTTGCGCGATCTCTATCCCCCCATCGAGCCCTACGATCAAGGCTTTCTGGCGGTTTCCTCCCTCCACACCTTGTACTACGAGCAGTGCGGCAACCCGGCGGGCAAGCCGGTGGTGTTTTTGCACGGGGGGCCTGGAGGTGGGATCGATCCCATCTACCGGCAGTATTTCGATCCCAGCCGCTGGCGGGTGGTGCTGTTCGATCAGCGGGGCTGCGGGAAAAGTCGCCCCTATGCCGAGCTGCGGGAGAACACCACCTGGGATCTGGTGGCGGATATCGAGAAGTTGCGCCAGCATCTGGGCATTGATCGCTGGTTTGTGTTCGGGGGCAGCTGGGGCAGTGCCCTTGCCCTGGCCTATGGGCAAACCCACCCCCAATCCTGCCTAGGGTTTGTCTTGCGGGGCATTTTTCTCTTGCGCCCTTTTGAGCTCCGCTGGTTTTACCAGTCGGGGGCCGGCTACTTTTTCCCCGATGCTTGGGAACATTACCTGGAGCCGATCCCCCCCGAAGAGCGGGATGACCTGCTGGCAGCCTACCACCGCCGCCTCAACGACCCAGATCCCCAGGTACGGCTGAGGGCAGCTCGCGCCTGGTCTGTTTGGGAGGCCAGCACCAGCAAGTTGATCCCCAGCCCAGAGCTCATCGAGCGCTTTGGTCGGGGAGAGTTTGCCGAGGCCTTTGCCCGCATTGAGTGCCATTACTTTGTCCACGGCGGTTTTTTGGATCCGGAGGATCAGCTCCTCAGGGGGGTGGGACGGCTGCGGCATCTGCCGGCGGTGATCGTCCAGGGGCGCTACGACGTGGTGTGCCCGCCCATCTCTGCTTGGGAGCTGCATCAGGCTTGGCCAGAAGCAGAGTTTCGGATGATCCCCGATGCTGGCCATTCCATCACCGAGCCCGGAATCCGCACCGCCCTCCTGGAAGCCACCGATCGCTTTGCCGGTTTGTGAGCCCCGCCGAGCCAACCCAGTGCTGCCAGGGATCCCAAGACCTTGAAGAATTGCTACAGGAAGGCCGGCAAAACCTTGGGATCCAGCCCAGAAGCACGGCCAAGCCTATCGACAGTTGGCGATTTTGGGTTTATCACTGAGGGAGGGGCGGTGCAAGCTGCCCACACCTGGCTGGTGCATCCACCCAAGTGCTTCGCGGATTCAAGCTCATTTCTACTTCACCGTTTCCAGGGTCGAACCATGCAGAAACCAACCCATCTGTTCAAGCTTGCCCTAGCCCTGCCCATCTCCTTCTTGCTGGCAGATGCAGTTGTGGCCTACCCCTGCGGCTCGGTTGGGGGTGAAGCTTACAATCCCTACAGCTCCACGGTTCAGGTCAGCAGCGACGCCAACAGCTTCGGGTTCCAGTGGTCGCCTGCCTCCTATGCTGTCGGCAACGGCTTCATTGGAGTTGCCATTGAAACGGTGAACGGCGAGCAAGCCCAGAGCGCCATCAGCCGTCGTCTGTTCGGCCCCGCACTTCGAGTTCAGGGGGTGCAGGTGGTCGGCTTGCTCCAGGATGGTCCTGCTCAACGAGCCGGTCTGGCCCAGGGCGATATTTTGATTGGAGTGGATGGGCAGCGGGTCACCTCCGTGCAACATGTGCAGCAGATCATCCAAAATACCCCGGTAGGCCAATCGGTGCCGATTACCTTCCGCCGTGGTGAGCAGGTGCTGTCAACGGTGGTTGTGGTGGGGGATGGCCGGGTGTTGCGCCCCTTGATGCTGCAGCAGCAGTGAGCCTTGTCGGGATCCCTACCCGGAGCTCTCTGTGAATGCCAATTGGAGTTCGGGATGGGCTGTCTGGGCAGTTTGCGGCCTCAACGGCTTGCTGTTTTTGGCCCTGGTTGCTCTCATTCCTGTCATTTTGAAGCTGCGCTCGGCTCTTGGGGTCACAGAGCAGGCCATGGCCGATTGGCGAGAAGCAGCTCAGCAGGCTTTGGCTCCCACCCCGGCTGAGTTGCTGCGTCTGCGGGATCGTCTGCGCGAGAGTCGCCGTACCCTTGACCGCTGGCAACGTCGTTTGCAGTTCTGGCAAGGGATCCGCAGGGTGGCCGTTTGGCTGGGGCGTAGGCTTTGAGGGATATGGATAGCAACTATCCTGTCTCCAATCCCATCCGGTTGCAGGTCATGGCCAACGCTCTGGCGGGGATTGCCGAAGAGATGGGAGCCCGCCTCATCCGCGGTTCTTATTCGGCCAACATCAAGGAGCGGCGGGATTGCTCCACAGCTCTGTTTGACTCGCAAGGGGCTTGCATTGCCCAGGCAGCTCACATCCCGGTGCATTTGGGCGCCCTTTCGCAGGCGGTGCGAGCGGTGGTGGCAGCCAACCCGCGACCCGGAGATGTGTTTCTCCTCAACGATCCCTACCAGGGGGGATCCCATCTGCCGGACGTTACGGTGGTCGCGGCCATTCCCGGCTGGAGGGATCCCGACCGGATTTGCGCCTATGCTGTGAACCGTGCTCATCACGCTGATATTGGAGGGATGCGCCCTGGCTCCATGCCCGCCGACTCCACAGAACTTTGGCAAGAGGGGCTGGTGATCCCGCCGGTACGGCTGGCTAGGCTCTCTCTGGAAGGAGAGTTGTACTGGCAGGAGGATCTGCTGCGCCTAATCCTGGCCAATGTGCGCAATGCCGAGCAGCGGCGGGGGGATCTGCAGGCCCAGGTGGGGGCCAGCGCAGTGGGGATGAGCCGGTTTCGGGAGTTGCTGGCCCGCTTTGGAGAAGAGGAAGCTTGGCAGTTGATCGCAGGGGTCATCGAGTACAGCCGCCGGCGGATGCGGGCGCAAATTCAGGCTCTGCCCGATGGGATCTACACGGCTGAGGATTGGTTGGAGGGCTATGGGGATCCGCCCGCGCCCCTTGAGATTCGGGTGCAGGTGGAAGTAGAGGGCGAGAAGCTGCGGGTGGACTTCACCGGCACTGCTCCGGCCATGGCGGGAAACCTGAACGCGCCCCTGGCCGTCACCCGCTCGGCGGTGTTGTTTGCCCTGCGCTGTCTGTTGGATCCCACGGCCCCCAGCAATGTCGGCTTGGAGGATCCCATCGAGATCGTGGCGCCGCCCGGCTGCTTGGTGAATGCCCAGTTTCCGGCAGCAGTGGTGGCGGGCAATGTGGAAACCTCGCAGCGCATTGCCGATGTGGTGTTCAAAGCTCTGGCTCCCGTGGCCGGATTGCGGAGCATCGCTCAGGGGCAGGGCACCATGAACAACTGTGTGCTGGGCAACCGCCACTTCACCTACTACGAAACCCTGGGAGGTGGTCAGGGGGCCAGCCGGCAACGACCGGGTTTGGACGGAGTGCATGTGGGCATGAGCAATACCCTCAACACCCCCATCGAGGCTCTGGAGCTGGAGTATCCCCTGCGGGTACTGCGCTACGAGCTCCGCCAGGATTCCGGCGGCCATGGCCAACAGCGGGGCGGGTGGGGACTGATCCGATCCATCCAGACTTTGCAGGATTGCACCCTCTCCCTGCTCACCGAGCGGCGCCACTATGCCCCCCAAGGAGAACAGGGAGGCGGGCCAGGCCAAGTGGGGATCAACCTCCTCAACGGGGATCCCTTGCCTGGCAAAATCAGCCGCTCCCTAAAAGCCGGCGACGTGA
>NZ_JANSIO010000248.1:0-7897 GCF_047462195.1 Synechococcus sp. R3-13
TGACCCAGGCCAAGATGCAGATGGCGGCTCCCTGTGGTTGGGGACAGGAGAGGCCGTCTTCGCCCAGTTGGATCCCCTGCCCACTGTTGGCGTCGGCGGGACGGAGTTCTCTCTGGAGGGCTACCAGCGCTTTCGGTCAGCGCAAACACTTGTTCAGCGCCTGCAACCGGCCCGCCGGGCTTCCAGTCCAGAACCGATGGCTGCCGCCGATGAGGAGCCCATCACCTTGGCCGAGGCGCAATCTTCTCTGCCTGCTACAGCCTTGACTGCGGCAACCCCACCCCCTACGGCCCCGGTTTCAGACTTTGGATCCCCTCCCCTTGCCAACTCTCCTGAAAAGCCCCTCACGCCAGAAGAACTGAACCGACAGCGGCTACAACGGCTGTTGGCCGAAGGGGCAGCAGCCCATGCTCGGCGACAGGCGCAGCAGGCCCAGGCAACACCTTCTCCCCAACCCCCTTCACCGGCGACGCCCACCGCGGCAGTTCCCAGCCTGAACTCCCTCCAGCTTTCCCAGCCCATGACTTCTCAGGCTGAAGCCCTGCAGGTGGAAGAGCAACCCTGGCTGCGCCCCACCAAGGACTCCGTCCCGCTAACGCGATCGGAATCCAATGGCGAAAACCGGGCTACGGCCCAACTGCAAGGTGGAGCCGGTTCAGAGGCAAGGTTAAATCGGATCCCAGCTTCGACGGTTCCTCCCTTGATCTCCCAAGCCGGTGGGAGCTTGGATTTGGGCGGTGTCCTGTTGGCAGATGCCGCCCCTGCGTCGGGGCTGACGGGATCCCCCATGGCCACTCAAAGGGGCAGGGAAGCCTTTGTCCCCACTGCGGGCTCACCCCTGGCTCCTCAACTGCTGGAGCAGTTCCCCCTTTTGCGGGATCTGGGCACCGGGGCAGATGCCGTCTCGGCGACAGGGAACGTTAGCCAGGGATCCCAAATCCGCCAGCAGCTCTCGGCCACCCCGCAGCGGCAAATCCCCCTCGACCCGGATCAAATCAACGTGAGTGGGGATGTGCTCAGCTACATCGCCGAACAGGACCTGGGCATTGCCGAGGGGAACGCCTTGATCCAACTGGCTGACGGCACCCGCATCACCGGCGACCGGCTGCTGTTTTATCGGCGGGAGCGACGCCTGCGCAGCGAGGGCCCTTTTCGCATGGAGCAGCCCCCTGGCCCCCAAGGGCGGGGGATCCGGCAAATCGAAGGGCGAAATTTGGATCTGGATATCCCCGGTCGCACCGCCCAATTTGAGAGCTCGCTGGTCATTCTGCCGGGGGAGGAGCCGGGCACCAAGGTTTTTGTGCGCAGCCAAGAGACCACCGCCATTTTGGGGGATCAGATCTTTTTCGAGAAAGCCACCGTCACCACCTCGCCAGAGCCACCCATCACCCACTACGTGCAAGGGGATCGGGTGGAGGTGTTTCCCGATGACCGGGTGATCGTCTACAACGCCCGCGTGTTTGCCGGCGGCGAGCTGACAGAAGCAGGGGATCTGCGGGCGGGCCTTCAGATCGCCTATTTCCCCCTGTTCATCTACAGCCTGCGAGATCACCAATGGGTGCTGCCGGGGCGCAGCGAGACAGAGGGGGTGTTTGTCAAATCCAGTTGGGCCTACCGCTTCGACGAATACAACTTCGGCGGCCTGCGGCTGGATGTCATCCAGAAAAAAGGGGTGGGCATTGGTTTCTTGCATGACTACATCCTGCCCATTCCGGACAGCGTCAACTACGGGCGAGCCCAGTTTTACTTGGTGACCGAAGCTGACCAACAGCGCTTCTCCAGCCGTTTCCGCATCGACCACAACTTCGACTTCTACGCTGCCAACCTCTTTGGGCAGGAAGGCCAACTGCGGGGACAGCTCAACCTCAACCTGGACAACACCTACCGTCCTGCCGGCGGACGCAACGACAACGCCGATCTCCGCCTCAACGCCACCTTTCAGGGGGATCTCTCCACCACCACCCTCAACATCAGCCGCACCGGATCCCAGGAGCGGGGCATCTACAGCTTCCCCCTCACCCTCAGCCACACTCAGCGCTACGGGGGCGTGCATTGGCTGCAATCGGATCTGCGCTTGGACTACAACCAGCGGGTGAGCGTCAAAGATGGCCCCGACTTTGCCGATGCGCGGTTGACGCTGGGCACTCAACTGACCCCACCCAGTTGGGGAGGTACCTATCGCCTGGCCTACCGCGCCTACAGCAGTTCCAATGGCGACAACGAGCCGCGTCGCAACTTCGAGCTGGCCTTTAACCCCGACCTCGTTCGCATCACGCCCGATATTGCTCTCAGCAGCGCCCTCACCCTGACTCAAGAGCAACAGCCGGATCAGGAGGTGGGGGCGGGCCTCCACTTTTTCAATCGCTACGAGCTGCGCTCCAGCCTCCAGTTCAACGATATTCAACCGGATCCCTGGATCACCTTCATGCCGGGTTCTATCGATTACACCCAAGTTCTCTACTCCACTCCCGACCAGGAGTCTACTGTCAGCCTCAACCCTCGCCTCAGCCTCAGACCTGCCGACTGGAATACCATCGACCTGCGCTACAGCCGCACCTTCTACGGCAACAATTCTGTGCCCTTCCAAACCCTCTCCACCAGCCCTAAAGATGTGGATCGCATCAATGCCAACATCAGCTTCTTTACGCCCCGCGATCCCCTACCCGATGTGCCCCCAGGCTACATTGCCTTTGAAGATGACCTGCCCGGCGAGCTGCCGATAGCCCTGACCTTCCCCGACGATACCCCGGAGGATTTGGCAGCGATTGCCTCCCGCAACTTGCAGGAGCTGCAGGCAGAGGTGAAAAACCTGGTGCGCCTGGACACCAGCCTTGGCTACGACTTCATCACCCAGAAGTGGGACACCCTCAACGCCAACTTCACCTGGAACACCGCTCCCGATCTGTTCAACATTCAGTTGCAGACGGCCTACGACCTCAACGAAGGGCAGTTGCAACCGATCCGTCTGGAATATCGGGGGCGCAGCAGCACCACGTTTAACCGGGATCAACGCTCCGGCCTGGAGGTGTATGAACCAGGGATCAGCTATGCCCTGCAGGCGGTTTACGATCCCCGGTTGGGCCAGATCTCTACCTATGGCCTGGAGCTGGATGCCACTCTCGGCACGCGATGGCAAAATCACTGGCGGCTGCGCTTGGGCCTGACGGAAGAAGGGATCCGCCGGGTGGAAGTTCGCCGCGACCTGCGGGATTTTGAGCTGCGCCTGGCCTACGATCCGGTAGCCGAGTCGCTGCGCCTGGAAGGGATCCTGGTGGCTTTCCCCAGTCGCCCGGTGGGCCTCACCCAAGAGCGGGGAGATTTTCAACTGACCTCTCCCATCACCTCCCCTATCGGCACCTTTCTGCTCCGCGACGCCGAAGCGACCGGCTGGGATGGCCTCAGGCTCTGATCCCCGCTTCTCCAGGAACCGCCGCCGGCAGGATCCCTGCCAACAGTTGCGGCGGGTTAGGTGATGACGTCTGGCTGCTGCCGACCGGTGCGGGCGCGAATCTGGGCAAGGTGATCGGCCAGTTGAATCTGTTCGGCCAAGGCCACTTGGGGATCCAGGCCATGCCGGGCGGGATCCAGCTCCAATCGCTCCAGGTACACCCGCAGGGTGGCTCCGTGGGTGCCGGTTCCAGAAAGCCGGTAGATGATGCGGGAGCCATTTTCAAAGCCGATGCGGATCCCTTGGTGGCTGGTGGTGCTGCCGTCCACGGGATCGGTGTAGCTGAAGTCATCGGCATAAGCCACTGTGTGGGATCCCAAGCGCTGGCCCACCCACCCGGACAGGGAGCGTCGCAAGTCTGCCATCAGCGCTTCGGCCACCTCCACCGGCAGTCCCTCGTAGTCGTGACGGGAGTAGACGTTGCGCCCATAGGTGCGCCAGTGCTCTTCCACAATCTGCCGCACCGGCTGCCGTCGAACGGCCAAAATGTTCAGCCAAAACAGGACGGCCCAGAGCCCGTCTTTTTCCCGGATGTGGTGAGATCCGGTGCCGAAGCTCTCTTCCCCGCAGAGGGTGACCTTGCCGGCATCCAGCAGGTTGCCGAAGAATTTCCAGCCGGTGGGGGTCTCGTAGCAAGGGATCCCCAGCTTGGCCGCCACCCGATCCGCTGCCTGGCTGGTAGGCATGGAGCGGGCAATTCCCGCCAGCCCTTCTCGGTAGCCGGGTACCCGGTGGGCATTGGCTGCCAGCACTGCCAAGCTGTCGCTGGGGGTCACGTAAAATTGGCGGCCCAGGATCAGGTTGCGATCCCCATCCCCATCGGAAGCGGCCCCAAAGTCCGGCCCATCTTCCCGAAACAACAGTTCCACCAATGGGCGGGCATGCACCAGGTTAGGATCCGGGTGTCCGCCGCCAAAATCCGGCAGGGGCTGCCCGTTGAGCACACTGCCCTCTGGCGCTCCCAGGGATCCCTGGAAAATGGCGTGGGCATAGGGGCCGGTGACGGCGTGCATGGCGTCGAAGGCAATGCGGATCCCGGAAGCCAGGTAGTCGCGGATGGCCTCGAAATCGAACAGACGCTGCATCAGGCTCAAGTAATCGGCCACCGGGTCGATGACGGACACCGTGAGGGACCCCAGCCGTTGCTCGCCCAAGCGATCCAGATCGACATCGGGAGCTTCCAGGATGCGGTACTCCCGGATCTGCTGGGTGCGGGCGTAAATGGCCTCGGTCACCTTCTCCGGGGCAGGGCCACCGTTGCCGATGTTGTACTTGATGCCGAAATCCCCCTGGGGGCCGCCAGGGTTGTGGCTGGCAGAGAAGATGATCCCCCCGTAGGCGCCGTACTTGCGGATGAGACAGGAAACCGCCGGCGTGGAGAGGATCCCTCCTTGGCCCACCAGGACTCGCCCGATGCCGTTGGCCGCCGCCATCTTGAGCAGGATCTGAATGGCCTCGCGGTTGTAGTAGCGGCCATCTCCCCCCACCACCAGGGTTTGGCCGGCGGATCCCTCTAGGACATCAAAAATGGATTGGACGAAGTTTTCCAGGTAGTGGGGCTGCTGAAACACGGACACCGGCTTGCGCAGGCCAGAAGTGCCGGGTCTTTGGCCGGGAAAGGGCGTCGTGGGAACAATGCGCAGGCTCATAGGCTGCCGGAAAAGCTGCTTGCTCCTCTACTATCTCATCGTTGGGCCTCTTGTTTGGGCTGAGTTGCATCGGCAGCGCAGACTTCTTTCCCTGCCCATCCATGTGTGGATTGGGTTGAGCGGACTGCATCATCTCGGCTGGTAGCCCTCCATCTTCAATCCCCTGGCTTAACCACCCACTCCACCGGGGTTTTGCTGGGATCCGGCAATTTCAACGAGAACAGCCCCGCCGCCAAGATCAAGAGGGTGGAAAACCAAAGACAGCCCTCCAATCCGTAGAACTGGAAGAGGATCCCAGAAGTTACCGTCCCCAACAGCCGCCCGCCGGAATTAGCCATGTAATAAAAGCCCACATTGAGGGCTACGTCGTCGTCTTCCGTGTAGGCCAGCACCAGGTAGGAATGCACTGCCGAATTGAAGGCAAAGACGATCCCGAACAGGATCAAGCCGCCGGTGATCACCAGCTCCGGTGCCAGCCCGGCCATGAAGGCTGTGGCAATGATCGCCGGCACCGCCGTCAGCACGAAGGTCCAAATCTGGATGGTGCGGGCCTTGGGAGCACGGCCAGGGCGACCCCCACCCAGCAGTTGCGGCGCTACAAACTGAATGAACCCATAGCCAATCACCCAGATGGCCATGTAACTGCCCACCTGCATAAAAGTCCAGCCCAGCTCGTCGTAGAGAAACACCGGCAGGGCCACCACAAACCACACATCCCGCGACCCAAACAGGAAAAAGCGAGCTGCCGAGAGGATGTTGATCTCTCTGCTCTTGGAAAACAGCCGCTTGAAGGGGATCTTGGCCTTGATTTTGCCCATGTCTGCCGGCAGCAGCGCCCCCGAACAGAAGATCAAAGCCAACGCCCCCGCCTGGACAAAGTTGGCCATGCGGAAGCCCATGGGATCCCCGTAGATTTCGGTGAAGATCTGCAGCAGGGCCGCTCCCACAAAGAACCCCACCCCCTTGAGGGCGTTTTTGGATCCCGTGAGCATAGCCACCCAACGAAACAGGCGGGATTCCGCTTCTTTGGGCACCACCAGGCGGATGGCGCTTTTGGAGCTCATCTTGGTGAGGTCTTTGGCGATCCCGGCCAGAGCTTGGGCCGTCATCACGTAGGCCACCTGGCCCCAGACCGGCCACTGCAGGTTGATCACCCCCAGCATCACCAGGCCAAAGATCTGAATGGCAATGCCGCCGTAGAGGGTCAGCCGCAGGCCAAAGAGGGATCCAATCCAGCCGCCCAGGAAGTTGGTGATCACCCCGAAGATCTCGTAGAAGAGAAACAGCATGGCAATTTGGATCGGGGTAAAGCCCAACTTGTGGAAGTGCAGCAGCACCAACATGCGGATGGCGCCATCGGTGATGGTGAACCCCCAATAGGCCGCTGTAACCAGGGCGTAGTTGCGAACCGCAGAGGCTTGAGCCGTCGAAACAGAAGTCATGGGCAGGTCTCCAAGGGAGATGTTTCTATAGACTGCGGGCCACTTTGCGGGCCAGTTCCGCCATGCGGTTGGCGTAGCCCCATTCGTTGTCGTACCAGGCCAGGATCTTCACCTGGGCGCCATCCACCACCATCGTCGAGGGCGCATCCACAATGCTGGAGCGGGGATCCCCTTTGAAATCCACCGAGACCAAGGGCAGCTCCTCATAGCCAAGGATGCCTTTGAGTGGGCCCTCGGCTGCCGTTTTTAAAAGGTGATTAACCTCCTCCACAGTGGTGGGCCGCCTGACCTCAAACACGGCATCGGTTAGGGAAGCATTCAAGAGGGGCACGCGCACGGCAATGCCGTTCAACTTGCCGTTGAGTTCGGGGTAAATCAGCCCAATGGCCGTGGCCGAGCCGGTGGTGGTGGGCACCAAAGACAGCAGAGCGGAGCGGGCCCGCCGCAGGTCTTTGTGGGGGGCATCCACCATGGTTTGGGTATTGGTGACGTCATGGATGGTGGTGATCACCCCGTGAACAATGCCGATTCCCTCGTGGATGACCTTCACCAAGGGAGCCAGACAGTTGGTGGTGCAGGAAGCTGCCGTCAGCAAATGGTGCCGGGCCGGGTCGTACAGGTGATCGTTGACACCCATAACAATGTTGAGGGCCTCTTCGTCCTTGACAGGGGCAGCCACAATCACCTTGCGCACCCCCGCTTTGAAGTAGGCATCCAGCTCCGCTGCCTTGACAAATTTGCCCGAGCATTCCAACACCAGCTCGATCCCCAACTCTGCCCAGGGCACTTCACCAGGAGACTTGCGTTCGCTAAAGGTGAGGGTTTTGTCCTGAATGCGCAGCCGGTTATCGGATCCCTCGATATCGATAGTCCAGCGGCCCTGCACCGAGTCAAACTTCAACAGGTGGGCCGCCGTCGCCGCTCCCCCTTTGATCTCGTTGATGTGGGCGAATTCCAGCTCTTCCCAGCCCCAAGCAGCCCGCAGCACCAGCCGTCCGATGCGGCCAAAACCGTTGATGCCCACCCGCACTGCCATAGCATTGACCCTAGACTTGTCCAGAAGGGATCCCGCTCTCTCAGGGCAAATCCCGCCTCGACTTTATCAGAACGCCCTAGTCGTTTCAAGACAAGTTGATGGTTAGGGTCAGGAGAGACTGGCCGATGGGGGTCGGTTCACGGTTGGCCTTGGGAAATGTTGCCGAATGTCCTGAAATCCAAAAGGGATCCGCTGAGGCAGCCCCAATCGACAACAGGGCCTATCCTGTAGCCGATTTGCAGTCCAGATCCACACCTCTGGGCAACAATTCGCCCAACCCGGCAACCGGTGGCGTGACATACTCCCATCGCTGACCCTACGG
>NZ_JANSIO010000249.1:0-8471 GCF_047462195.1 Synechococcus sp. R3-13
GCCAAGTGGTAAGGCAGAGGTCTGCAAAACCTCTATGCGCCAGTTCGAATCTGGCCGCCACCTTTCAAACCTCACTTGCATCCCAAGCAGGGCAAGCATGAAAGACAAGCTGATATTGATGATCCCCGGCCCCACTCCCGTTCCCGAGAGTGCTCTGCTGGCGATGGCACGGGGGCCCATCGAGCACCGCAGCAAAGAGTTCACCGCCATTTTGGAAGAGGTCACCGATGGGTTGCGCTGGCTGCACCAAACCACCTCAGATGTGTTTGTCTTTTCCGCCAGTGGCACCGGCGCTATGGAAGCCGGGATCCTCAACACCCTCAGCCCTGGGGATCGGGTTTTGGTGGGGGTGAACGGCAAGTTTGGGGAGCGCTGGGCGGAAATGTCCGAGCAGTTTGGCCTTCAGTGTGAGCGGGTGGAAACCCCCTGGGGGATCCCTTACCCCGTCGAGATCTTCCAAGAAAAGCTGGCTGCCGACCGGGAAAAAACCATCAAAGCCGTCATCCTCACCCACTCGGAGACTTCCAGCGGCGTAGCCAACGATGTCCAAGCCATTGCTGCTGCTGCCCGCGAGCACGGGGAAGCCCTCGTCCTGGTGGATGGGGTCACCAGCGTGGGGGCAATGCCGGTGCTGATGGACGAATGGGGCTTGGATGTGGTGGCCTCGGGATCCCAGAAGGGCTATATGATCCCACCAGGGCTGGGATTTGTGGCCGTCAGCCCGCGGGCCATGGCCGCTACGGAGCGCTCTAGGTTTCCCAAGTACTACTGGAGCTTTAAGCTGGCGCAAAAGGCTCTGCACCAGGGCACCACTCCCTTTACCCCGGCGGTGAACCTGTTTTATGCCCTGCGAACGACGTTACAGATGATGCGGGCAGAGGGTTTGGAGGCCATTTACCGGCGTCATGCCAGGTTATCCCAAGCCACCCGCGCCGGTGTTAAGGCTCTGGGCCTTAAGCTCTTGGTTGATCCAGAATCTGCGGCTAGCCCCGCCGTGACAGCCGTGCTGGCTCCCGAAGGGATCAATGCCGATACCCTTCGCAGCATCTTGAAGAAGCAATTTGATCTGGCCACTGCTGCCGGACAAGATCACCTCAAGGGCAAGATCTTCCGCATCGGCCATTTGGGCTTTATCAGCGACCGCGATGTGCTGATGACCTTGGCTGCTCTGGAGTCGGCTTTACACACGGCGGGCTACAGCGACTTCACTCCAGGGGCAGGAACTCGTGCTGCTGAGGAAGTACTGGCCCACGGCTAGGGATCCCTTCTGAACCCTCAGCTCAGCGGCCTTTGACACATGGCACTGACCCCTACCCCTGGCTACAATGGGGGGACATGCTTAATAAAACTTCAGAACCCAAGGGTGGCTATGGCTGTCAGCTTGGAACGGGATCCCTGCGTGGTGGCTTCCGCTGTGGAGTTGCGGCAGGTGCTGCAGAGGGTTGGCCCCCATTCTTGTCCCTTGCAGTACAACTTTCACCTGCATACCCGCTGTTCGGATGGGCAGATGGATCCCGTGGATCTGGCGGAGCAGGCGCGCCGGCACGGCCTCAAGGGCCTAGCCATCACCGATCACCACACCCTGAAGGGCTACGAACGAGCACGCACCCACTTGGATCGTCCCGACGACCCCATCCTGTGGCCGGGGATCGAGATCACCGCAAACCTGTTGGGCTGTGAAGTGCATATTCTCGGCTACGGCTTCGATCCCACCGATGGTGTCCTGGATCCCTTTGCCCAAGGGGAGCAGGTTCCCGGCTTGCCCGCCGCCGACGCGATCCAGGCCATTCAAGCGGCAGGAGGCTTGGCGGTGTTGGCCCATCCCTTTCGCTATTGCCTGCCTGCAGAGGAAATTGTCCCAGCAGCAGCGGAGTTGGGAATAGACGGCCTTGAGGTCTACTACGCCTACAAAAACCCGGAGATTTGGATCCCTAGCCCGGAAGTGACGGAGAAAGCCGAAGAGCTGGCCGAGACCTACGGACTTTTGAAAACCTGTGGCACCGACTCTCATGGCCCCAGTATTCTGAGGCGGATTTGAGCCAGGCTACCCAGAACAAGCTGCTACGGGCGTGGATAGAGCAACTGTCCAAGCCGGCGCAACTGCTCTGCGGTGCCCATACACAGCAGCAGATCCCCCGGCTGCAACAGGGTTTCTCCGCTGGGGCCACCAATCAACTGGCCATCCGCCCGTCGAATCGCCACCACTAAAGCTCCGGATCGGTTGCGCAAATCGGCTTTCCGTAGGGTTTGCCCGACATAAGGACATTCTTGGGCTGCCAGCTCGTACTCCTCTAGGTAAAAAGTGCGATCCCGACCGACAAGGATGCCATCCACAAAGTCCACAACCCGGGGGCGTAAGGCAGCCGCCGCCATGCGTTTTCCGACCGTGATGTAGGGAGAAATGGCATGGGCAACGCCCGCCCGCTGCAGTTTTTGCAAAGCCTCCTCCGTATTGGCGCGGGCAATGGTGCGAATGCGGGGGTTCAAGGTGCGGGCCGACAAGACCACGTAGAGGTTCTCGGCATCGGAAGACAGGGCGGCAATCAGCCCCTCCGCCTGTTGCACCCGCGCTTCCAGCAAAGTGGCATCCAGAGTACTATCCCCCTGGAGAGCCACATATCCCAGCTCTTGAGCCACCTGAATCGCCTCAGCAGACTGATCGATCACCAAAAATGGCACCCCTTCTGCTCGAAACTCTTGAGCCACCTGCCGGCCAATGCGCCCGAAACCGCAAATGATGTAGTGGTTGTTCAGCGCTTCCATCTGTTTCTTCCATTTCCGTTGCCGGATCCCTTCCTGAAAATGTCCCTGGATGAGGGCCTCTGTAAAGCGATTCACCATGAAGCCGATGCTCAAGACCCCCATCAGGATCAAGGCCACCGTAAATAAACGCCCCCGCTCCCCCAGCGGCCCCACCTCCATGAAGCCCACGGTGGTTAGGGTGATAACGGTCATGTAAAAAGCTTCCACCCAAGGCCACTGCTCCACCCCGTGGTACCAGAGGGTGCCGATCAGCACCACACACACCAATGCCCCCACGCCCAAGCCGAGGTCTCGCCGGATCCCGGGATCCCTTTTGGCAGCCTGGAAGGGGGGACGAGCAGAAGCCATAGAGCCCAGCCAGATCTAGCCCAGGAAAAGGAAGCAAGAACTAGAATGGGGAAGAACCTGTTGTTGTTCGGTAACCAGTGGAGTGCGGATGCCTGAGTACATCAAGGTGGAATATCGGATCGGCAAAGATGGACGGGTCGCCGAGACCGTACTGAATGGTTCTGGCTCCAGTTGTACTCTAGCTACCGCCGGCTTGGAATCAGCTCTTGGAACTGTGCAGAACCGGGAGCTCTTGCCGGAGTTTCACCAACTGACTGAAATCGAGAGGGAGTCTGAGGTCTCCTTGAAGCAAACCCGCTGACTCCATATCCATTTGCCTAGGGTTCTCACCATCTTCTCACTTTTTCTTTTTGCTCCCCTTTCCGGCCGTATTGCCGGCCCGTGCCGCTCCAACCGCAGCCTGAAACAGCCAAACGGCCAATGGAGCAGCGACAACCAAGATGATGCTGGTGGGGCCGACGCCAAAATCCGGCTCGCCAGAAGCCAACTCGAAAATTGAGCCAACAGCAGCAATGGCGCTGAGGCAGGAAACGGCCAAGAGCAGGTAACCTTTAACGCTGGTGGTCATAGAGAACCCGTTTGAGAACTACACTTGCGCAGTACAGGGCAAGCCGGTCGAATGCGTATTCATTCGCTAAAAAGCCCTCCCACTCCCGAGAGGGCTAACTTTTATGCTAAAGGCAGGGATCCCTGTCCAGCAAGGCAAAACCAAAAGTGGGATCCCTAGAAGTTCAGAACTTGGGGTGTGGATTTAGCCGTTCACGATGATCTTGCCGACCATTCCGGCCCCACGGTGGGGCGTGCAGTAGTAGGTGTACTCACCTGGAGGAACATCAACAAAAGCCGACTCCACCACCTGCTTAGGAGCAGTGAGCAGTGCCTTGTGGGAGAGCTTGGCGGCCAGAGCCGCATCTCCACCGGGCACCTTGTCGAAGACAACATTGTGGGGGTAGACCTTGTTGTTCACCCACTGAACGGTATCCCCTTGGTTGATGGTGAGAGAAGGCGGATCGTAGACCAACTGGGCCTTGTCAGATCCCATTTTGACAATGTAGGTCTCGGCAGCAGCAGGGTTGGACAAGAACGCCACAGCCAACCCCCCAACCACAAGGCTGAGCAGGATGAGCTGCAAACGCTTCACCAGGTTGAAAACTAGAGACATGGATTCCTCTCAAAACGTAACAGCAGTTATCCCAGACTTTGCGGCTCGGCTGCCCCTTTCCAGGTTGCGAAGAGCACCCAGCCAGGCGGATGGGCAGCAGGGACAGTTGAATTCCCAATGCTCATTATAAGAGGGCTCATCCCAGAATAGAGCAATGCCCAACTGCGGGGCGGCAACATCCATCCTTTACAGGGAGCCGCGGCAGACCGAACCCGCCAAACAGCACAGCTCTTCCAGAAACCTACGGCAACCCTGTTGCCAGGCAATCCGATGCGGCTGGATCCCCAACCACTTGGGGTAGAGCATCTTGGCAGTTGGCGAGCGTGCGCAGGAAACCGAGAGCCAGTTTTCCGGGTCGTCCTCATCTCTACCCAAAAGTGCTTCGCAAAGTTTCGCAAAGTAGAGATTCTTTTTCCGTGGGATCCCTTAAAGTCCAAGAGTGTCTTGCCTAATAAATCCGTAGGGTTGTCGATGCACAAGAAGGGCAAATCATCCTAATCTCAAAGAGCAGGTTCTTGGATGCTGCTGGTCGGTATTCCTTTGAGATTCCTCAATAACATCACCTGAAAGTCAGTTGGTTGTTCAGCCCTCACCAAAAAAGGGAGTCTGTTAAGATGAGCGTACAGCGTTCACCCGTAGTTGGTCCAAGCAAGAGTCGGCTTGCAACAAGTTTAGAATCGACGGATCAGCGGCTTAACATTCAAATCTTGGCCCGGTGTATTGGCACTGCCTTGAACCTGGGCGCTCCCCTCAGGGTTGAAGTACACTACACCTCAAAAGTGCAGCAGTAAGGTTTTCTTACCAGGCCGATCTGGAGGCACAGCTTCATACTGCAGTTTTTACTTATCTGAGCCTGGAGTGAGTTTTTGGACTTCTTACTTCACTGTATAGCCATATAGGTATAGCCATATAGCCACTGCTAGCTAAGACAACGCATCTAGCGTATGAGGAAACTCCTCTGGCTCTCTAGAAGAGAGGAGCGAGCGTAAGCCAATTTCTCGGCCAGAAGGTTGTATGGCAGTCGGCTACAGGGATCCCTGAACTTCCTGATCCTGAGATGCTTTGGGGATGAGTTACATTGCCATCGGCCAAACCCTTTGCCAGAGGTTGAAACTCTCTCCCTCTGAGGTGCGGGATCCAGAAACCCTTCTGCCCCGGAGGGCAGGGTGCTCTAAGTTGGCTTAACATTATTTCATGACCGGGCCTGGCCCTCACCTTGCCAAGGGCGGGTGGCCAATATCAGTGCCTAGGGATCCGGCTCAACTTCCTTCCCATTGCAGGCAAAACGACCATGGTAGGCATCTTCAAGCGCTTGTTCGGCTCGCGCAGCAAAGCTGCGGCCACGTCCTCACCGGAAACTGTTGCTAAGCCAACGCCAAAGAAAGCGAAAAACGACAATACTTTTTTTCTCGACCCAGATGAAGCCAAAACCCTTGGCAACATCGAGTATATGCGCACCCCCAGGATCGTGAAGCACACCTTCCAGGATTTCGGCAGCAAGGAGAAGGTGGAGGTGGTGGAGCAGGTCTCTTCCCTCAGCAAAGTTAAGTTGTCCACAGAGCAAGCCAAAACTCCTGAAACTGCTGCTGAGCAGGGATCCTCCGCTTCAAGCAGCAGCGGAGCAAGCCCACGCCGTCAGGGGGGATCGGACATGGATACCTTCCGCAATATGGCCCGCAGCCTAAAACGCAAATAAGCCAAACTCAGGTTGATCCCTGTCAGAGCCAACCAGGGGCTGGATCCCAGCTTTCCTCTTCACGGCAGCGGCAGGCGTGATACAACTGCTATCGAGCCGACTAATCCGCGACTGAACTTGAGGAGGAGCAATGGCAATCAAGCGAGGCACCTTGGTGCGGGCTATCCGCGAGAAACTGGAGGGTAGCTTAGAAGCGCAGGCAAGCGATCCTTTCATTCCCAACTACGTTTTCGAGACCCCGGAGAAGTCGTGGATATCAAAGGTGACTACCTGCAGATTAAGTTTGGGGCTGTTCCCACCCCTACGGTTTGGCTGCGGGCGGATCAGGTTCAGGAGATGGCGGGTTGAGTAGAAGCACGGAATGTTCCCCATCTGCATACCCCGTGATGGGGTGAAGGGGGATCCATGGCACTCCTGGCTGCTCCCAACCGTGAACAAATCCTGCAGCGTAGGCAGCTTTTGCGTCGGCAACGGCGCAGCCGATTCTGGCAGGGATCCTGGCGCCTGACCGGTTCGATGACCCTCTTGGCGCTGCTGGTGCTGGGCCTACGGCAGCCCCACTGGCAAATTCGTCAGCCAGAACAGATTCAGGTAAAGGGTGCCCACTGGGTCGATCCCGCCTGGATACGGGCACAATTGCCCCTGCAGTATCCCCTCAACATTTGGCAGGTGCAACCGGCTGTTTTGGAAAGGGCTTTGCTGGGATCCCCGACCCGCCCCTCTCCCATCGAAAGCGTCCAGGTGCAGCGACGGCTGCTGCCGGTGGGGGTAATCGTCCAGGTGCGAGAACGGCAACCTGTGGCGCGGGCGCGATGGGGCAACCAACTGGGCTGGGTGGATGTCCAAGGCAACTGGCTGTCTCCGGATCCCTACCGTTCCCCCAAGTCTTGGCCTGAGCTGGAGCTGCTGGGCTGGGAGAACCACACCCCAGAGCAATGGGCGCTGTTGCTCAGGGCTTTACAGCAGTCTGAAATTCAGATCAGGGCAGTGGATTGGCAATCTGGAGCGGGAATTACCCTGCATACTGAGCTGGGCAACGTCTACCTGGGGCCGATTTCCGACCGCTTGCCCTTGCAAATTCAGACCCTCAACCAAATGCGGGATCTGCGCCGCTACTGCGAGTGTACGCCCGACGACATCGTCCAGATTGACCTCACCAGCCCCAGTGTGCCCACCTTGCAACTTACCCCCACGGCCACCCAGGAGCGCTGGAAAGACGTGCGGATGCCCTAGCTTTGCTATGAACCCGGTGCCGGCGGTGGAGGTGAACCAATTGTGGACAGCTTATCCCGGTCATCCGCCGGTGCTGCAAGGGCTGGATCTGCGGGTCGAGGTCGGGCAACATCTGGGGGTGATCGGCCCCAATGGCGCGGGTAAAACTACCCTGTTCCTCACCCTCTGCGGCCTGTTGCCCCCCTGCTCTGGCCAGGTGAGTTTGTTTGGCCAGCCGCTGCGGCCCGGCCAGTTTCGCCCTGAGGTGGGGTTGGTGTTTCAGGATCCCAACGATCAACTGTTTGCCCCATCGGTGGCCGAAGATGTGGCCTTTGGACTGCGCAATTTGGCCCGTCCTGAGGGGGAGATTGCGGCTGCGGTTCGAGCGGCCTTGCACCTGACCGGCACTCTGCACTTGGCTGATCGTCCCCCCCATCACCTCTCCGGTGGGGAAAAGCGCATGGTCGCCATTGCCGGGATCCTGGCGATGAAACCCCAGTTGGTGCTCTACGATGAGCCGACGGCCAACCTCGATTTGCGAGCCCGGCGCCGGTTGATAGTTTTTTTGCAACAGGCCGCCCACACTTTTCTGCTGGCTTCCCACGATCTGGAGCTGATCCTGGAGGTGTGCGATCAGGTCATCCTGTTGGATCAAGGTCGGATCTGGGCCCAGGGATCCCCGGCCCACCTGATGGGCCGAGCCGACCTCATGGAAGCCCACGGCCTGGAAGTGCCCCCCTCGCTGCGCCGATGATCCAGGAGTCGATGAGCGGTGAAAGTTGAAAAGATGTCAAGAATTATTTTTGAATTGATAACAATTTTGCCTCTCTTAATAAAAAGCTATCGTGCTAATTAAAAATATTGATTTTCGTCCAGGATTAAATAGGGATATCATTTTGTTAAGTCGGGGATCCCTTCTCTGAGCTGTCCTAGTCAATTTTGTATGATCGATTTTGTACAAGAAAGATGTGGACTTAGCTCAGAGTTGGCAGCTTTGCCCGCCTGAGTGACAGTTGCGGTTAACCCTGATGGCTCCTACAACCTGTTCTGACTTCAGTCGGAGGTCTGTGGCTCAGAGCCTTCTCCCCTCAGAGGGGGGTCTCTGGTGGCTGGGGTAGGTGTCGCCGGGAAAAGCTGTCAATCGAGATTTGGGCAGAGGATCTCTCTGATGAAATCGAAAGGAGATTGCATGAGCGAACCCAACAAGCGAGATCACTTTGCCTTGTTGCTGGGTTCGACAACGTTCAGGAACTGAGTGTTCAGAAGTGGAGAGTTGATATGCCTATTGCA
>NZ_JANSIO010000250.1:0-2536 GCF_047462195.1 Synechococcus sp. R3-13
GGATGGGCCTTCTTTTGGGGCAGCGACTCCGCTCTTGGGGGCAACCGGCTCCTCTGCAGTGGTGGCGCGTTTTGCCGGTGAGCAGTTCTGAGGGATCCCTGACTTTTGTCCAACCGGAACTGCCTCTCTACCACTCGTTCGCGTCAGTGGTGCGGAGCGCTTTTGCCGACAGGCTACTGCCCTGGCTGGCTCAGGGAACCGGGATCTCGGCTGAAGGGATCCTGCACATCTTCTCGGCTGTAGCCTGCTTGGCCATTCTGCTGCTGTGCTGGAGCTGGGGCAATTTCTGGAGTGCCGGGCTGTGGGGACTCAGCCCCTGGGTGTTGACCCAAGGGTTGGAGCCGGGCAGCGAGATTTTGGGCAGCCTGGTTTTGCTTTGCAGTTGTGGTGTTGGGCCGGGATCCACCTTGCGCTGGTGGGGTCTGGCCTTAGCCTGTGCCCTGTCTTATAAGGTTTGGCCCTTGGCTCTGCTCTGGGCGGGGCTGTGGACGAGCCAGCAGTGGCCGCGGCAACCTTTGCGTTCGCGTCAGCGGCTCGGAATATCAGGACTGCTTTTGCTGCTGCTGGTGATGGGTTTTTCCTGGTTGGGACGGATTGATTGGCCAGCTACCTCTGCTGAGGTGATTCCCCATCCTCTCAGCTCCCAAGGTGGCTTGGCCGTTTTGGCTACTTTGATGCTGCCCTTGGGGTTGAGCTTGGTGCGGTTGGGCTGGCCCTGGGCAGAACGGCAGCAAGCCCTGCTCAGCTTGGCCGGTTTGGGCCATGTCCTCTGGATGGGGGCGCTGGCGACATGGTTTTGGGATCCCCAAGTGAACACCCTGCAGCAAAGTGCTCGCTGGGGTTTGGTGGTGCTCCCCTTCCTATGCCTGAGCGCCGGCGGCGTCTTGGCTGAGATCCCCTACCGGAGCTGGCGGCGGGTTTTGGGATCCCTACTCCTGGGCAGTTCTTTCTTGTTATCGTGGCAGGCATTGGCCTAAGGTATTCTTTCTCTTGCTTGCCATGACCCAGACCTCGTCCGCATCGGCACCGCGTAGCACTTCGCGGCCCTTGTTGCAAACCCTTTTTGCCCAACGGGCTCAGGCTGTGATCCCTTCTCCTTTCGGGGCGGAGATCCCAGGGGCGGTGCCAGTGGTTACCAGTTTTACCTTTGGGCTGGCGGATCCGCGCCTGTTTCCCAAGGCCGACTTGGCGCGGGCCACGGCGGAGGTGTTGGCGGAAGATGGGGACAATGCCCTCAATTACGGCGGCACGTTTGCCGGGCTGATCGACGTGGTGCTGCAGTTGATGCGGGATAGAGGGGTAGAGGCCCAGCCGGAAAACCTACTGATCGGCTATGGCTCTGGGCAGATCCTCGGCCTGTTGCCTCAGGTCTTTGTGGAGCCGGGGGATGTGGTCATTGTGGAAGGGCCCACCTTCATGGGGGCTGTCAGCCGTTTTGCGGCGGCAGGAGCGCGTCTGATCTCGATTCCGGTGGATGGGGAAGGCATGGTGGTGGATCGCCTGGAAGAGGTGCTGCGCGATCTGGCTCGCCAAGGGATCCGCCCCCGATTTGTCTATACCATTCCCACCTTCCAAAACCCCAAAGGCTGCACCCTCTCTGGGCCACGGCGGCAGAAATTGGTGCAGTTGGCAGCTGAGTACGGTGTGGTGGTGGTGGAGGACGAGGCCTACTACGACCTGCGCTTTGCCGGGGATCCCTTGCCCAGTTTGGCTGCGCTGGATCGGGAAGGCTGGGTTCTTCATGTGGGCACCTTCTCCAAGATTGTGGTGCCGGGGGTGCGGGTGGGTTGGGCCTGTGGTCACCCTGAGATCATCCGCCGCTTGGAGATGTTTCGCAGCGAGGGATCCCTGGGGCCCTTTTTGGGCCGGGTGGTGGACCGCTATTGCGGGGAGGGCCGTCTGCAAAGCCACATTCAACTCCTCACCCGTCGCTACCGAGAAAAGTGCCAGGTGATGCTGGAGGCCATCGCTCAACATTTTCCCCCCGAAGTCAAGGTGGAGGCCCCTGGGGGTGGATTTTTCGTCTGGTGTGAGCTGCCCCCTTCCCTAAGCGCCAGCACCTTGTTGCAGGCTACTCGCGCCCTGGGGGTCACCTTCCTGCCGGGCACCCACTGCTTTGCCGACGGCCAAGGAGACCATGCTCTGCGCCTGGCCTTCAGCTACCAACCGGAAGAGCGCATTGTCAGCGGCATCCAGATTATTGGGGAGCAACTGCACAGACTGATGCACTCTCGCGTCACCTGCTCCCCACAGCCTTAGCCATGCGCCGGAAAAATTGCCCAACGCCCTTCACCAGGTTGGGTGCAGCTTCTGGACGAGCCGGGATCCCGGCCATGAGGGTGTAGTAGTCATCCAAGAGGGTGTGCTCTTCTGGAGAGACCGTGTTGTCGGCCATCATCAGGTTGCCGATTGCTCCCAAAAGTTGCATACGCTCGGTTTCGCTAGCCTGGGCTAGATAATCGGCCATCCAGCGCTCGGTTTGCTCCATCGGGATGGGCTCTTGGATCAGCTAGAAATCGCAGGAGCCCCGCACTGT
>NZ_JANSIO010000251.1:0-4031 GCF_047462195.1 Synechococcus sp. R3-13
ACAAGTTGGCCAGGAACTTCTTGAGCTTTCTCGACTTCCCAGGTGCTCTCTTCTGGCTCAAATATACAAATATAAAGACCAACAGAACCTAGCAAGTTTTGGGGCATCCTGTGAATAGCTCTCAGGGTGCTTGCACGGACGGTGGGTTGTTGCGCAAAAACGGCTGTACGGCTACAAATCCCAACCCAAACGATCCGACGACCAAGACGACTGCAGCAGCCATCCAAAGTACGGCAGAGCCCTGTGATCCGTGATGTTGCTCCCGTACCCGCTGATAAATGCCGGCGGAATAGGCTGAGGAGTCTGCCTCGCCGAGATAGGGATCCGGGCCGCCCCTATCCTGCATCAACTCGTCCAGGGAAGGAACCTGGTAGCCAGTGCGGGGGTAGGGCTCGGCAGAGGTGTGGGTGGAAGGGTGGCGAAGGGAATCAAAGGAGGACGGGGCAAAGCCGTTGGATGAGAAGGAGGGGGTCTCGTTGCGGGCCTGTCGGCGCTTGAGGCGATTCAAAAAATCGTAGCTGGGAGGGGCTTCCGGTTGGCCGGGATTGGCAGTCGGGCTGTTCTGTTGGAAAGAGGCTTCAGAAGCTGCAGCAACTTGGGCAGCCTGGCCATTTGCGTCAGCAAGCCGTAGGCTGATTTGCTGCAGGCGCTTCAGGGTGTGGCCCAATTGCCCCTGGAACTCTCGGGTGATGGCAGCGAGCTCTCCAGACAACTGCTGATGCAGAGCGCGCAGGTGCTGGTTTTCCGAGGAAAGCAGGCTTACCTGCTGACGGGCAGACTCCAACTCTTCGGCCACTTGTTGATACACCTGAATCGGCACCACCCCTGGCCCCGTCTCCATTGCAGCAGGGGAGCGAAAGCCACTGGGGTTACTGTTGCTGTTGCGAGCGCCAGAGGGGCTAGAACCCCGAAAACCGTATTGCATAAATTGGGATCGACTCGGAAGGACAGGGGGCTGGGACAGCTTGACACAGAGGGATCCAAGATATCAGGGATCTCCAAGGATAGTGCTGAACACCGGCAATCTAAAGGCGTGCAGCTCTAGCGTTAGTGTAAGCCGCGATTGCTACCCCAAGCATACCGCTAAGCCTTTGGAATGGGCGATCTCTTCACAGCAATTTTTCCCGCCCACAAGCGCCATTTCCCCGCTGCTTCCAGGGAGGGCCGGCTTGCGCTGTCGTTCCCACGTCACGAATACTCTCCCACCAAGTCTGGAGAACCAGGAGATTCGGAATTTGAGGCAGAGGAGTCCTGCAGCAGCCGCTCCAGATCCCGTCGCAGAGGTGGTTCCAACTGTTCCAGCTCATTGACAAAGTCTTTTATACCCTGAAACTGGCGATAAACGGAGGCAAAGCGCACGTAGGCCACCTCACTTAGGTGTTGCAGGCGCTCCAGCACCATCTCGCCGATGCGCAGGCTGGTTACCTCTTGGGCATCTTCCAATTGCAGTTTTTCTTCGATCTCATTGACCAGCTCTTCCATCTGTCTGACGGTGACGGGGGTTTTTTGGCAGGCACGCATCACCCCTTGCAGGATCTTGTTGCGGTTGAAACTTTCGCGGGATCCATCCCGTTTAATGACCATGATGGGCATGAACTCGATGCGCTCATAGGTGGTGAAGCGGTAGCCACAGGACATGCATTCTCGCCGCCGCCGCACACTCTGGCCACCTTCTGCCGAACGAGATTCCAAAACTCGGATTTCTTGTTTGCTGCAGCGGGGACATTTCATGGCTTGCAGTCCTTACAAAGCGACAGGTGGGTAGGAGGGTGCCTCAATTTTACCGGATGCTTAATCTTCTGGTGCTTAGACAGATTGCAAATGAGATGGACTCTGTTCGTCGAGTGCAGATTGCAAGGGATCCCACCAAGCAGCGGCTTGCGCCTGGATCTGGGCCTTCAGCTCCGGTTCCATGCGATCCAAATGGATCAATACCCATTTCATTCTGCCCAAGGGGGCTAAGAGGGATCGCTGACGCAACAGGAAGTCCCAATACAACGTATTGATGGGGCAGGCTTGTTTGCCAACCTTTTCGCTGGGATTGTAGCGGCAATGGCGGCAGTAGTCACTCATTTTGCGGATGTACTGAGCAGAGGCGGCATAGGGTTTGGTGGAGAGCATGCCCCCATCGGCAAAAAGGCCCATGCCGATGACGTTGGGCTGCATCACCCAGTCGTAGCTGTCGATAAACACATCCTGAAACCACGCTTCTACTGCCTGGGGCTGAATGCCACTGATGAGGGCGAAATTGCTGAGCACCATTAGCCGCTGGATGTGGTGGGCATAACCATGACGGCGAATTTGATCCAGGGTGTGCTGCAGACAGGCCATGTCGGTTTTGCCCGTCCAAAAAAACTCTGGCAGGGGTCGCTGGTGGCCAAAAAAGTTGTTCTGGGCATAGCCGTTGGGCATTTGGTATTCGTAGAAGCCGCGCATGTACTCCCGCCAGCCCAGGATCTGGCGGATGAAGCCTTCGGCGGAGGGCAGGGGGATCCCGCCGCGATGGTAGGCTTGTTCGACGGCAGCGATGACTTCGTGGGGGGTGAGCAGGCCCAAGTTGAGGTAGGGAGAAAGCAGCGAGTGGAAAAGGAAGTCTTCCCCGGCTTGCATGGCGTCTTGCCAGGGGCCGAAGTGGGGCAGGCGCTCGTGAATGAAATGATCAAGCACTTGCAGGGCTTGGGCGCGGGTGACGGCCCAGCCAAATCCTTCTAAGGATCCGAAGTGATGGCCGTAGTGTTGCCTAACTTTTGCGATGACAGCCTGGGTAATGGCATCGGGGGAAAAGGTGAGGGGCCGAGGATAGCGCATTCCCGGTTTGGGGGGATGGCGGTTCTCCCGGTCGTAGTTCCAGCGCCCCCCCAGGGGCTTGGGGCCGTCCATGAGAATGCGAAAGCGTTTGCGCCCTTCGCGGTAAAAGTCTTCCAGGAGCAGGCGCTTGCGACCTGAGGCCCAGTCGATAAATTGACGAGTACTCCAGAGGAAGTGGTTGTTTTCCAAGATCAGGAGGGGGCAAGGGAGGGTGGATCTCAGCTTTTCTATTTCATCTCGGACGGGAATATCGGCGGGCTGCATGAGGCGGATCTGCTGCAGTTGATGCTGCTTGGCCCAGGTTTGCAGCGGCTCGGCATAGCTGTCGGCTTCCACGTAGGTGACCGGGTAGCCCCGCTGTTGCAGTTCTTGGGCAAAGTGGCGCATGGCCGACCAGACCAGCACCAATTTCTGCTGGTGGTGGTTGCGGGAGCTGGCCCAGGTGTGGGATTCGATGAGAATGACGGGAACTCGGTCTGGGGATAGGGTTGATAGGGAAGCGAGGGCGGATTGCTGGGGGTGGAGTTGATCCGCAAGGATCCAAACCCCTTCTGGGCCGGCAGATGGAGCGATCATGGGATGCTGAAGCTCTCGGTCTATGGGAGGAGCGCTGAGAATGACACAGGTTGAGTTTAGCTCTGGGGGGCAAGGCCAGGTGGCACCCAAATGTTTGCTGAATCTCGGCGGGACAGCTGAGGAGAGAGGATGATGCGGCAGACAGGGATCCCTTTCCTGCGGTGGTGGGCCGGGCTGGGGATGGTGGCCCTGCTGCTGCTGGTGATCTGGAACTGCACGGATCCCTTGCCGCCGGCGTGGGATGAGGCGCAGCATCTGCTGCAGGCGCAGGCTTTTGGGCTTCACCTGGGACGGTTTCGCTGGGATGGGCTGTGGGGGCAGCAGTTTTTGCATTTGAACCAGCGCTACCCCCCTTTGGCCTATTGGCTGGGGATCCCCTTGGCGGCTCTGCATCCCTTCAGCCGGGCGGACGGGCAGTTGCTCAACTTGGTGTTGCTGGGGGTGCTGGTTCTGGCAACGCAGCGGCTGGGACAGCGGGTCTATCGCTCTGGGGAAGTGGGCTGGCTGGCGGCGGCGTTGGTGCTCCTCTATCCGGGGATCACGGCTTTGGCCCACGTGTACATGTTGGAGTTGCCGCTGGTGGTGGCGGTGACGCTGGCGTTTTGGGCGCTGTGGGCCTATGGGGAGAAGCCTTCCTGGTGGGGGGC
>NZ_JANSIO010000252.1:0-2474 GCF_047462195.1 Synechococcus sp. R3-13
GATCACCACAGCCGCTGCCGCTGCCTTGGGCGATCTGGGGGATCCGCGGGCCATCCCCTACCTGGATCCCCTCATTGATTCCGACGACTGGCAACTGCGCTACCGCGTCTGCATTGCCCTGGCCAAGTTGGGAACAGAAGCCGCTCGCGCCGGACTGACCCGGCTGGCCCAGGATTCCCAAGAACAGGTGGCCGTACATGCCCGGGCTGCCTTGGGATCCCTGTAGATCCCTAGCTCATGGCATTGATGATGTAGTCAAAGTAAGGGGCGGCTTCAGCGGCTGCCGCCGGCTCCAACAAGCTGAGGGCAGCTTCCTTCAAAAAGACAATCGCATCGATCATGCCGGCGATGGGTACATTGAGGGCATTGTACATTTCCCGCACCCCTATCAGGCCGATAGACTCAATCGGCTCTTTGCTGCCGGCAATAATGCCATAGGTCACCAGACGCAGATACCAGTCGTAATCTCGCAAACATTGGTTGTAGCGCTTGTCACCGTAGGCATTGCCACCGGGTTGCACATACTCGGGCCGCTTGGTGAATAGCTGCTTCTGGGCCTGGTCAATGATGCGCTTTTTGTTTTCTGCTAACACCTGAGCGATTTGCAAGCGCCTCTCGCCAGTGGTCATGTAATTCCTGATGGCTTCCAGTTCGCTAACTGAGAGGTAACGCAGCTGGTCATCCGCGGTCTCGATGATCTGGTTGATCACGCTCACGGTAGGGATTCTCCTGTTTTCTAACTTGCTTTCAATTCGGTTCATCAATCCAGCAACCCATCCCCCAAGCCCAAGGCTGGCCCAAGAGATGAGCAGGTAGCTCGGCAAGCCAGCGCCGCCGGCTGCTCCCAGTTTAGGATAGGGCAAACCTTCCCTCAAGCACTTTGGCATGACTCCATCTCGAGACTGGCCCTAGATCCGGCCTCGCAGCCATTGGGCCATCTCATTGCGGCGCGGGGCAGCCTCCAGACACACCTCTTCGGTAATCCGCCCCTCTTGGTAAAGCCTAAACAGAGACTGATTCATCGTACACATGCCCTCATAGGAGCCGTCGGCGATCAGCTCCTCAATTTCATCCACCGCCCCCCGCTTGATGTAGTCCCGAATGGCATCGGTGTTGCGCATAATCTCGTGGGCCGCAGCTCGCTTGCCATCGGTGGTGCGCACCAGGGTTTGAGCGATGATCGCCACCAGGGTTTCTGCCAGCTGCAGACGCATCGGCTCCTGTTCTTCCGGCTTGTAAATCCCCAGCAGACGCTCGATGGTGCGGACGGCGCTGTTGGTGTGCAGGGTTCCAAAGACCAAGTGGCCCGTCTGGCCGGCCTTCAGGGCAATATCCACTGTCTCTCGATCCCGCATCTCCCCAATCAGGATGATGTCCGGATCTTCCCGCAGCGAGGCTTTCAGGGCATTGGCAAACTCCAGGGTGTGGATCCCGACCTCCCGCTGCCGCACCATCGATTTCTTGCTCTGGTGGACAAATTCGATGGGATCCTCAATGGAAATGATGTGTTTGGGAAAGTTGGAATTGATGTAGTCCACCATCGCCGCCAAGGTCGTGGACTTACCGGAGCCGGTGGGGCCGGTCACCAAAACCAAGCCTTTGTGCTCTTCGGCAATGCGCTTTAGCACTTCCGGTGCCCGCAACTGCTCCAGCGTCAAAATTTTCAACGGGATCAGACGCATCACCATAGCCGGGCCAAGAAGGGAAACAAAGCAGTTGACCCGACACCGCACCAAACCCTCGTACTGGATGGCAGTATCCAGTTCCAAACATTCCTCAAACTGGCGAATTTGGCTCTCCGGCAGGCTTTCCCGCAGCCAGCCATAGAACATCTCGGTGGTGGTGACCGGGTAGTTGGTCAAGAGCATCTGCCCCCGATCCCGAAAGCGGGGCACTTCTCCTACCCCCAAATGAATATCGGAGTAGCCTTTGTCATAGGCTTCCTGCACCAGTTGGCGCAGGGTCAGGCCCGCAGGAGTAGCCGGGGCCACCGGGATCCGACCGGCAGCCGTTGGGCGAGCTGGTGGCGCAAAAGGCGGAGCGGCAGGATTGGGGCTGGGCGGCGGCACTGGAGGCCGAGCAGCAGCCGGGGTGGGCGGGGGCATCTGAGGAGAAGCGGCAGAGCCCGGCACAGGCACCGGTACCTGAGGGGGAGCGACAGCCACACCAGGCGGAAGGGGCCGACCCAGAATGGGGTTGGGGGGGTTTTTGGCATTGGCAGGCCGGGATCCCATCCCTTGGGAAGCCGAACCCAGCACCGGATCCAGTTGCGTTGGGGGCTCCACCGGGGGCGTTTGAGCAGCCGGACGAGGCGGACGCTGCATGACCGGCGGAGCCGGGGGCTGCCAATTGGAGTCCAAATCGGTGGGAAACTGGTTTTCGGGGCTGACCTCGCTCATGACAAGCCTCGCTTCTGGCAGGGTTTGAGTCAATCTTAGGCTAGTATTCCCAGCGTAAACTACCCGACTCCGACC
>NZ_JANSIO010000253.1:0-1726 GCF_047462195.1 Synechococcus sp. R3-13
GTTCCAAAGAAGTCCCCCACTGCTTCGGAAAAAGGTGCCCAGTTCATGCCAAACTGAAAGGCCATCGGCAAGCCTGAGGCCACGCCAATACCAAAGTTCAACACATAGAGTTTTGACCAGAAACGGGCGTGACGGTAGTAATCTAGGTTGCGGGTTTTTAGCCAAAGTCCCTCAATAACAACAAGGTAAATGGCCATCCCCGTTGTTAAAACCGGCCACAACATGTGAAAAATGGCCGTGAGGGCAAACTGTAGACGAGAAAGGGCAACGGTATCCAGAAACATGATTTGTACCAAGTTTAGATGAATTGACCCATACAGCTTTTTCCGACAACATCTGCTGCAGTTGATGCAGCTACATCTCCGGCATGAAAAATATCTTGCTCACTAGCAGACATTAGATGAGGTCGGGAAAGCCGTAGTTCGTTGTTCCTTCTAACATCGAATCTTGGCCAAGACAATCGACAAGCTGTCCGACTCTAAAGGTTAATTTTAGGATTCTGTGAAGTATAGGCTTTTTTTGTGATTTAGACTACAAGGCAAAAAGTGCACTGTGAACCCAGCGGCCGAAGACTGGCAGGTCGTTAGCATAAGGTTGTGGTTTTCTTCGCCTTTAAACAACAAAAAACAACAAAACTGTTGCCCTAATAGATCGAGGAGCGATTCCCAGCAAGGGAGGACTTCCGGTTTACAGAGCCGGCAGACGGCTGCTGATCGTCCCCGGAGCCTGCCAGAATTGGGATCCCAGTTTGCAGGGTGGGGTGGAAGATGTCGTTTATTCCGCTGGTGCGCTTTCTAGGCCAGTCCGGCTTGATTCAAGAGCTGGCCGCCTGCTTGAGATCGCAGCGACGGGCAAATCTGCAGGGGGCAGGGCGGATTGCCAAGGGGTTGATCGCCTCGGCTTTGGCCCAGCAGGAGGGAAGATCCCTGCTGGTGGTCACTGCCACGCTGGAAGAAGCGGGCCGGTGGACAGCGCAATTGGAGGGCATGGGCTGGGAGAGTGTGCAGCTCTACCCTACTTCAGAGGCTTCCCCCTACGAACCTTTTGACCTGGAACCGGAGCTGGTGTGGGGCCAGTTTCAGGTGCTGGCCGATTGCCTCCAGGGGAAGAAGGGCATGGCCATTGTGGCGACAGAGCGGGCCCTCCAACCCCACCTCCCTCCCCCAGAGGTGTTGCGGGCCTTTTGTCTCCAGCTGGAACCCGGCTTGGAGATGTTTCCCCAGCAACTGGGGCAGCAGTTGGCTCGTCTGGGATATCGGCGGGTAAGCCTGGTGGAAAGCGAAGGGGAGTGGAGCCAGAGAGGCGATATTCTCGACGTTTTCCCGGTGGCCTGCGAATGGCCGGTGCGCCTAGAGTGGTTTGGCAACGAGCTGGAGCGACTGCGGGAGTTCGACCCGGTGAGCCAGCGCTCCCAAGATGGGATCCCCTACGTTTGGCTTACTCCCACCGGCTATGGGCCTATCCTCTGGCCGGCTCTGCAGGAAAAAGCCGATCAGCTCTCCCAGGGCCTACGGCAGCAGTTGGAGCAGTCGCCCACCCCCCCGGAGGGCTTGCGCCGTTTTCTCGGCCTGCTCTACACCCCTCCCGCCAATCTGCTCAGCTATCTGGATCCCACCACCCTCATCCTGATCGACGAGCCAGAGCAGTGCCAGGCCCACAGCCAGCAGTGGCTCTACCACGCCCAAGAACAGTGGAAACAGGCCCAGGTTGCGGAGCCGGCTCTGCA
>NZ_JANSIO010000254.1:0-1730 GCF_047462195.1 Synechococcus sp. R3-13
GCTGGTTTCGCCGCATCGGGAAAAAGGGGCAGCAGCGGGCTGCTCAAGCCCTGGAGCGGGTGGGGATGGGGGCCTACCGGGATCGCCCCATTGGAAAGCTTTCGGGGGGACAACAGCAGCGGGTGTTCCTGGCGCGGGCCTTGGCGCAAGAAGCGGAGATCTACGCCCTTGACGAACCCTTTGCCGGGATCGACCAGCCCAGCGAAGCTATTTTGTTCCAGGTGTTGCGGGAGCTGGCAGATGCCGGCCACATCGTGATGGTGGTGCACCACGATTTGGGGCAGGCCCGGGCCTACTTCGACGAAGTGCTCCTCCTCAACCGTGTCTTAATTGCCCAGGGATCCCCGCGGGAGGTGTTGCAGCCAGCGGTGTTGCAGCGGGCCTATGGCCGAGCCCTGCTGCTGGACTCAGCTGCCTAGGGAGAGTTTGAGGTCAACAACGTTATGGAATGGCTCTGGCACAGCCTGGCGGATCCCTTGAGTTTTGCCTTCATGCAACGGGCTCTGCTGGTGGCGGTGGCCGTAGGCATGCTCTGTGCCGTGGTGGGCAGCTATCTGCTGGTGCAAAGCTTGGCCCTGCTGGGGGATGCCATCAGCCATTCGCTGCTGCCGGGCCTGGCCATTGCCTACATGCTGGGCCTCAACCTGTTTGTGGGAGCCTTTGTGGCCGGTCTCCTCAGCGCCCTGTTGATCCAATGGATCCGCTCCGCCAGCCCCCTCAAGCCGGATGCAGCCATGGGGATCGTCTTTTCGGCCTTTTTTGCCTTGGGGATCCTGTTGATCACTTTGATCCAACGGCGGGCTCGCATCGATCTCAACCACTTCCTCTTCGGCAACCTCCTGGGGGTGAATGCTGTCGATGTGCTGACAGTGGTGGGCATCACCCTTTTGGTGTTGGGGTTAGTGGCCCTCTTCTTCAAGGAATTGACTTTCTACAGCTTTGATCCCTTGGGGGCCAAAGCAGCCGGCCTGCCCACCGAGCGGCTGGGGTGGGGGCTGATGGTGCTCACCTCCCTGACGTTGGTGGCCAGCATGAAGGCAGTGGGCGTGCTCTTAGTGTTGGCCATGCTGATCACGCCAGCGGCAACCGCCTATCTGGTGGTGCCTCAACTGCACCAGGTGATGCTGCTGGGATCCCTATTCGGGGTGAGCGCCAGCCTGCTGGGGATGTACGCCAGCTACTACCTCAATGTGGCCTCCGGCCCGGCCATCGTCCTGGTGGCCTCCGCCTGGTTTAGCCTGGCCTTTCTGGGCAGAGTGTTCTCAGGAAAGCGCTAGAAACCAGGGATCGCGGGTTGGGATCCCTGGCTCAAACCTCATCTGAGAAAGGATAGATGCATGTTAACTCAAAAGCGGGAAGAGCGGCCATCCCGACTGCCGCCTGCACCGGCCTGCCGAGGCAACGCCTTGTTGACCCTCAGATCCCGGCCCATCCAAGTAGCACCGTCCAGCTCGTCGATGGCCTTTTGCTCATCGGCTTCGTTTTCCAGTTCCACAAAGGCAAAACCTCGCTTACGGCCAGTCTCCCGATCCACTGGCAGCTTAATTTGCTTAACGGTGCCGTATTCGGCAAACACAAGCCGCAGATCTTCTTCGCTGGCCTTGAAGGACAAATTACCCACAAAAATGGTCATGGCGTAGCACACTCCGAACCTTACCCTTTAGCGTTCAGTTCGGAGGCTCACCTGGTTAAACCATTCGCTCAATCCGAACCTCATGCCAACCACATCT
>NZ_JANSIO010000255.1:0-6940 GCF_047462195.1 Synechococcus sp. R3-13
GGCTCAAATGAAAGATCAACACAACCTAGAATGGAAGTTAAGCCTACTTGCCGTGAGTGCCCATGAGCCTTTTGCCCACTTCCGCTGCTCCCCTAGCCATTGCTCCGACAGCAGCCAAGCCAAGGCGACTGGACTTCGAGGTGGTGATTGCCGGAGCTGGGATGGTGGGATCCACCTTGGCAGCCGCTTTGGGCCAGGCCGGAATCCGTGTTGGGCTGATCGAGGGGCGGGATCTCTCGCAGGGGGTGGGGGCGGATGGCCGAGCCAGCGCTTTGGCTCTGGGGACAGCCCGCATTCTGCAGCGAATTGGGGTGTGGCCCCTCATGGAAGCCTGGGGAGTTTCTCCCATTCACCGCATTCAGGTCTCTGATGGGGAAAGCCCCTGGATGGCTCAGTTGTGCCGCGAAACGCTCCAAGCGCCGGCCCTGGGCTACGTCGTGGAAAATCAAATCACCCAAAAAGCTCTGTTGCAGCGCATTCGCGAGTGCCCTTCGGTAACCCTTTTCAGCCCCGCCCAGGTGCAAAGTTTCTCCCCTGCAGCAGATCACCTGCGGGTAGAGCTGCTGGCTCAGGAGGGATCCCGGCAAACCCTGCGGGCTGCTCTGCTGGTGGTTGCAGATGGGGCCCGTTCGCGGCTGCGGGAACAGGCTGGGATCCCGTTATCCCGCTGGGGCTATGGGCAGGTGTGCATCGTTTCCACCCTCACCCATGAGCATCCTCACCAGCAGGTGGCCTACGAGCGCTTTCAGGCCAGCGGCCCCTTCGCCATTTTGCCCACCCCCGATCCCCATCGCAGTTGCGTCGTCTGGACAGTGCGCCAAGCGGATCGAGATCGGCTGATGGGCTTGTCTGAGGCTGAGTTTTTGCAGGCCATCCGGCCCTGCTTTGGATCCCAGTTGGGAGCCTTGCTGGCGGCCTCTCCCAGAGCCTGTTATGAGCCACAGCGGGCCCATGCCCAAACCTACATCGGATCCCGGCTAGCTTTGGTGGGGGATGCTGCTCACACCACCCATCCGCTGGGGGGGCAGGGGGCCAACCTGGGCATGCGGGACGTGGCAGCTTTGGCCGCCCTGTTAATCGAAGCCAAACTGACAGGCCAGGATCCCGGCGATCCGGCTTTGCTACAAGCCTACGAGCGCTGTCGCCGCCCAGAAAATGCGCTGGTTCTTTTCGCAACCGATGCTGCCAATCGCCTCTTTTCCAACCGAAGCTGGCCGTTGCTGGTTTTGCGTCGCCTGGGCCTGTGGGGACTGGAGGTTTTGCCGCTGCTCAAGCCTGCTTTGATGCGCCAAGCAATGGGGATCCGCCCCCACCAACCCCAACTGCAGCAGCTCCCTTTCCCTGCACCCCCGGAACCTCTGGCTACGCCTGTCTAGATCCGGCCAAACTGTTGAGAGCTGGGCCCAGATCCTCGCCCGCCGCCTTTGTCCCCAGCAGACCAAGCGCTCCACAGGGATCAAGGCTGCTCCAGAGGTAGATCGGAGAACAGCAATGGGGCAATATTGGCCGCCTGGTTGATGGGGATCTCGTCGTTGACGGCATACTGATAAAACTGATCCAAGCGCCGACACAAACCTTCTGGGGTCAAAGCCTGCACATTGGAGCTGATGATATAGCTTTGGGAAGGAGAGGCGCGAAACGCTTGAAAGGCTTTGCGACAAAAGTCCTGCTTGGCCTCCGGGTCTGCTTGTCGCCATTCTGGCCCCGTCAGCTTTCCGGAGAGAGTAGGACTACTTGCCGCGACCAGAGGCAGTCCCGTTCCCAAAACCAGACCGCCCAGGATGAGCAGCAGGAGGATCCCTTTCAGGAACACCTGACGCCAAAAGAACCCGAGCTTTTGCCCGTTTTGCACCATTGTTGGATAGGCTAAGTGGGTAGGTTGGGATGCCATAGCACCCCTAGCCATCATATCGATCTTCCCGATCCAACTTCATCCCGTTCTCAGAAGCCGACAGCAGACCTGCTCGCCCACAGGCAAGGGTGGCAACAAGTTCTCAACCCATGGCCCGCAGCAAGCCCCGCCAAAAACAGCGCTTTCCCCATCTGCTTGGCTCCAAGTGGACTTCCGCTCAGCCCGTCATGGGTTGGCGACACTTTCAGGTCACTGCTCGCCAACAAGGGGAAGGAGGGCTGGTGTTTGCCGAGCTCAGAGCCGTCTGCGATCCCCAGGTGCGCCTCTGGGTGAACGCTGCTACCCTGAAAAACCGGGCCCTTTGGCAAGCGGGTTGGATTCCCTGTGGTCTCCAGGATGCTGCTGCGGATAGGGAAGCCACGGGATCCCTCCGGCCAGAGCTTGGCTTCATCACCAGAGATGGCAGTGGCAACGTATCCTAAACTTCAGGTAACCCAGAGGCCAGGAGAAAGCTAGATGCCCAAATGTGACGTTTGCGGAAAGGAGCTCAGCTACGGGGATTATCAGTGGGCCAAGCGCTGTACCAATTCTTACGGAAAATCCCATCTTATCTGTTTTGATTGCTACAGCGGCTCCGCCTGCCCGATATGCTGCTCTCCTTTAGAGGCTGCTGAGTAAGGGGGGTTGACCGGCAACTCTCTCTCGAAGCCCACTGTACCCTCTGAGCGGAAGAACTCCAGCAGTTTCTTCAGGAAATGAGGCTCAAAACAGTGCCCCAGCGATTTTATGGTTCTTCGAGGACGGAAAAGCAGTGCGGATTGGTCAGGGCTACGACATTCACCGCCTGGTGGCAGAGCGCCCCTTGATCCTGGGCGGGATCCGGATCCCTTACGAAAAGGGGCTATTGGGCCATAGCGACGCCGATGTCCTCACCCACGCCATCATGGATGCTCTCCTGGGGGCAGCAGCCCTGCGGGATATTGGCTTTTACTTTCCCCCGGAAGAAGAACGCTGGAAAGGGGCCGATAGCATCCTTCTATTGCAGCAAGTGGTGCAACTGGTGAGCCAAGAAGGCTGGCGAATTGTCAATGTGGACAGTGTGGTGGTGGCGGAGCAGCCGAAGCTCAAACCTCACATCCCCGCCATGCAAGCCCGTCTAGCCGAGGCAATGCAGATCTCCCCTAAGCAAGTGGGGGTAAAGGCCACCACCAACGAAAAGCTGGGCCCCGTCGGCCAGGGAGAGGCCATTGCTGCCTTCGCCGTAGCCCTGTTGCTGGAGTGCTAACCTTCCCAGCAGAGTCTGAAAAGAACCTGGTCATCGCCCTGCCCGAGCTGCCAAACTGGCAAGCAACCGCTCCCGCAAAATCGCCGTGAAACCACCCGTCGCCTCGATCCCCAACTTTCCCTCTGGGAAAAGGGCCGGGGGCGCGGGCCAGTCTTCTAGGAGAAAGGCTGGGGGTGAGGGCCTTAGTGGTGTGGAGCGCTTGCGCCTCCAGCACAGGACAGCAACGGGCCGTCTCAAACCTGCTTGGAACGACAACTTGGCAAAGGAAATGGTGGGCCAAAACAGCACCTCAACAGACCAGCTCAAGAGAAGCCTTTTTGTCCCTCTACTCTTGGGGATCCTTCTGCTCTGGCTCAGCGCTTGTGCCACGCCCACCCGCCCCCCCCATCTGGTTGCCACGGTGACTTCGGATCCCAAAACCTTCAACACCTATCTGGCCGCCGAAAGCTCTAGCCGCGACGCTATCGCCTACCTAGAGGCGGGCTTGGTCACCTTGGATGAGGATACCCTCTTGCCCAAACCGGAGCTGGCGGAAGGCTGGGAAGTGTCTGAGGACGGCTTGCGGTATGTCTTTACCTTGCGGGAGGGGCTGCGCTGGTCGGATGGAGAGCCTCTGACAGCAGCAGATGTGGACTTTACCTTTAACCGCATCATCTTCAACGAGCGGATCCCGACTTCTGCGCGGGATGTGAAGCGAATTGGAGAAGCCGGAGCATTGCCTCAGGTGCGGGCGCTGGACGAGCGGCGGATTGAGTTCGTTTTGCCGGAGCCTTTCGCTCCCTTTCTGCTGCAGGCCGGATCCCCTATTTTGCCCAAGCACATCCTCGAGCCCACTGTCGAGCAGTTGGACAGCCGGGGCAACCCCCTTTTCTTGCAAACCTGGGGTATCGACACGCCGGTGCAGCAATTGGTGGGGGCTGGCCCCTATGTCATGCAGGAATACACCCCTGGCCAACGGCTGGTGTACCGGCCCAATCCCTACTACTGGAAGGGGGAAGGGATCCCGCGCATTGAACGGGTGATCCTGCGCATTGTGGACTCAGAGGACACCGCGCTGCTGCAGTTTCGCTCCGGCGAGACCGACGTGCTTTCCGTGCGGGGGAGGGATTTCCAGCTCTTAAAGCGAGAAGAAGAGCGAGATCAGTTCACCATCTACAATCTCGGCCAGACTTTGAACAACAATTTCTTTGCCTTCAACCTCAGCCGAGCCCGCGATCCCCAGACCGGGCGGCCCTTTGTGGATCCCGTCAAAAGCCGCTGGTTCAACGATTTGAACTTCCGCCGGGCGGTGGCCCATGCCATGAACCGGCAGTTTTACGTCGATAGCGTTCTGCAAGGGTTGGGCGAGATCCAGCACTCGGTTTTCTCCCCCGCCAGCCCTTTCTACCTCAGCCCCGAAGAGGGCTTGCCCACCTACGACTACAACCCTGAAAAAGCGCGGCAACTGCTCCTCGATGCCGGATACACCTATGATGCTGAGGGCCACCTGCGGGATTCCGAGGGCAACCGTGTCCGTTTCACCTTGCTCACCAACGCCGGCAACAATCAGCGGGAGGCCACTGGCGCGTTGATCAAAGCTGATCTGGAGCGGATCGGCATCACCGTTGATTTTACCCCCATCGCCTTCAACACCCTGGTGCAGCGCACCGATAGCCGCGACTGGGAAACCCTGCTGCTGGGCTTTGGTGGCGGCGGCACCGAGCCCAACAACGGCTCCAACATCTGGCGCAGCGACGGCCGTTTGCACCTCTTTAATCTGGGAGATTTGCCCGGCAACCCGGCAGAAGGGGTTGAGGTCAGCGATTGGGAACGGGAGATCGACCGCATCTTTATCGAAGGGGTGCGGGAGCTAGACTTTGAAAAGCGCAAGGCCCTCTACGACCGGTTTCAAATCATCATCCAGGAACAGCTGCCCCAAATTGGCACTTTCAACCCCCTGGTTCTCTCAGCCCTGCGCAACCGCATTCAAGGGGTGGATCCCCGACCCATTCTGGGGCAATTGTGGAATTTGGATCAGCTCTACATTCAAGAGTAGAACTTCTGATGACGTGTCTGATGATGCATCTGATGATGTGGGATAGGGAGAGGCTGTCTGAACTGTTGAGTTGTGTCCCTATCGCCACATTTGGCAGGTGAAACTTAGTTGTAGGTTGTGTTGCGGATGTCTTGAATTTTGCAACTATTTCACCGTCAATTCCACGTCCCCCGCACTCCTGAGGACGGTGATCCCCACCCCTCCTGACTGCAGATAGAGACCGATGTCCAGGGATCCCTGGCCCACCTGCACATTCTCAAGGATGACGTGGGGCAGCCACAGGGGCAGAGTGGGCTTGGTTAAATGTACCCGTTGAGCCAGCCCGTCGATCTCCAGCCCCAGACAAGCCTGCAGCAGCAAAAACACACTGGCCGCCGCCCAAGACTGGGGCAGACAGGCCACCGGATAAAGGGTGGGGCCCTCCCGCTGTCGCCGCCGAAAGCCACAAAACAGCTCAGGCAGCCGCTTCAGCTCCAGAAACTGGCTGGCATCGAACAGCGCTGTCAAGACCCGCACCGCTTCGCCCTTGAAGCCATAGCGAGATAAGCCTGCGGCAATCAAGGCATTGTCGTGGGGCCAGATGGAGCCGTTGTGGTAGGACATGGGGTTGTAGCGGCCCTCTCCCTCCGGCACCGTGCGGATCCCCCAGCCGCTGAAGAAAGCTGGCTCCAGCAGTTGCCGGGCAATGCAGGCAGCATGCTCGGGATGGGCGATCCCCGAAAACAGACAGTGGCCCATGTTGGAGCTGCGCACCCGGCAAGGTTGCTTCTGGCCATCCAAAGCCAGGGCATAGCCCCCCAACTCTTCGCACCAGAAGTGATCCCAAAACTGCTGCTGCAGCTCTTCCGCTTGTTGCCGCAACTGGGCTGCTTGCTCTTGCCGCCCCAGCAGCTCGGCCATCTCTGCTGCCAACTGCTTAGCTTCGTAGGCATAGCCCTGCACCTCGCACAGGGCCAAGGGGGGTTCTGCCAGGGATCCGTCCGGGTAGAAGATGGCATCTTCAGAATCTTTCCAGCCCTGGTTGCGCAGGCCCCGCCGCGCCTTGCCGGCATACTCCAAAAAGCCGTCCCCGTCCGCATCCCCGTAAGTGTCCATCCAGTGCAGGGCTGCTTCGATGTTTGGCCAGAGCTGCCGCAACAGCTCTAGATCGCCGCTGCGCTGCACATAGCGTCCTGCCAACACCACAAACAGAGGGGTGGAGTCAATGCTGCCGAAATAATTGCCAAAGGGGATCTCGCGGGTTTTGGCCATCTCGCTGCGCCGCTGCTCGTGCAGGATCTTGCCAGGCTCGGCATCGCGGCTGGGATCCACCTCCTGGGCCTGATGGGCCGCCAGATAGAGCAACACCCCTCGGGCCAAGTCCGGGAACCACCAAAGAGTAGCCAAGGCGGTGATCAGGGCATCTCGCCCGAAGACCGTGGTAAACCAAGGCACCCCCGCATAGGGATAAAGCCCGTAGGGAGTGCGGGTGAGCATCATCAGCAGATCATCCCGCGAGGCGTTGAGCCAATCGTTAAACTGAGCATTGCCGGTGTCGATCCGGTGGGCTTGCGCCCGCAAGGAAGCCCTTTGCTCCCGCTCCGCCTGCAGAGCCTCCTGGTAGGTCAAAGGGGCAATCTCCTCCCCGACATAGCCGCAGATCACCCTCAGCTCCAAATCCCGTTCCTCCTGCGGGGCCAAAGGCACCCACCACTGCGCCAGCTTCTCCGACACTAGCTCCGGCGCCGGCAAAAATTGCAACTGGGTTTGCCGCTCCACTCCATCTAAG
>NZ_JANSIO010000256.1:0-1893 GCF_047462195.1 Synechococcus sp. R3-13
ATAGGCTACCTGGGGGCGCGGGTTCTGGTGTCGCTGCTAACCCAACAAAACTGGACTCGCAACAGCGTGCAGGAAGTGCTGCTGGCTGCCTGCATGGCCTTGGGCTTGGTGCTGGCGCCGCAGGTGTGGCCCTATTTTTCCGGCTATCTGGCGGTGATGGCCATGGGGTTTTTTCTGATTGAGCTGGATGCCCCTTTGGCGCGGCGGCTGCGGGGTGGGTTCGATGCCCTCTGGACGGTGGCGGAGATCGTGTTGTTTGTGCTACTGGGAGCGTCGCTGGATCTGGGGGTGCTGGGATCCGTGTTTTGGCCGGGCTTGCTGCTCTTAACCCTGAGCCTGCTGCTGGGGCGGGGCCTGGGTTGGTGGCTTTCCACTCTGGGAAGCAATTGGAACGGGCGGGAGCGGCTGTTTTTGCTACCGGGCAACATGGCCAAGGCGACGGTGCAGGCGGCTATTGGTGGGATCCCTTTGGCCCAAGGGATCCCCGGTGGGGAGATCATTTTGGCTTTGGCGGCTCTGTCGATTTTGGTCACGGCCCCCCTGGGTGCTTGGCTGACCCAGGTGTGTGCTCCCCGGCTTTTGGAAAAAGGAGAGGTGGATCCCACCAAGGTAGGCAGCCAGGGCAAGGTGAGCTTTTTGGCAGCCGTGGATACCTCTCCTCTAGCCGAGGTGGTGTTGCGCAAGGCAGCCGATTTGGCGCGGCGGGTGGATGGGGAAGTGATTGTGTTGCATGTTACCGATAAGCCGCAGGGGAAAGGGGTGGAACAGTTGCGGCAACTCACCCAGCGCCTTTTGGCGGATATTCGCCACCAGTTCTGCCTGGCTTCCGGGCCCTTGGCGGAGACCATTGTAAACATAGCCCAGGAGCGGCAGGTTACCGACATCGTCATGGGCAAGCGGGGCCACCGCGGCTGGGAACAAGTGCTAGTGGGATCCACCTCCCAAGCCGTTCTGGAGACCAGCTCTATTCCTGTAATTCTGGTCGAATCTCCTCAAGGAAGTCCTGGGCAGGTCATTAGCCGACCAAAGTAGAGGTTATTTAGCTCTCCGAGGTATCCACCGGTTTTCGGCCAGGGTGAAGCACCTTTTTTCTTTCTTGGTAGGGCAACAACTGGGATCCTCGGGGCCATGGGCAAGCATATCTAAGCAGACCTCAGCCTTTCCTCCAGAGTCACGGGCAACTGAAGCTCTCTTTGCCCTTACTCTTCTATCTATGGATTCTAGCCATGGACGTAACGAGCTGCTGCTGTTGATGCTTGTACTGAATCTATGGAGCCGGACATGATCCCTTCTGCCTGGCGCTTTATCCTCCTTCTGGGGATCGTCAGCTTGTGTGCCGATGCCACCTACGAAGGAGCCCGCAGCATTTCTGGAGCTTTTTTGGGATCCCTAGGGGCCAGCGGCACGGTGGTGGGCCTGGTGGCCGGCGGGGGGGAGCTATTGGCCTATGGCTTGCGGTTGGGGGTGGGCTATTGGAGCGACCAGCTGGGCAGGGATCCCTTGCACCGCAGTCGGGGGCACTGGCAGCTCACCACCTTGGGCTATGTCATCAACACGGCGGTGATCCCGGCTTTGGCCTGGGTGGGCAGTTGGCCTTGGGCCGCCGTGCTGCTCTTGGCCGAGCGGACCGGCAAAGGGATCCGCACCCCGCCGCGGGACGTGTTGCTTTCTCATGCAGCCCTGCAGGTGGGTCGGGGCTTGGGGTTTGGCCTGCACGAGACCCTAGATCAGATTGGGGCGGTGGGGGGGCCGCTGTTGGTGGCGGCAGTTCTGAAAGTCGGCTATGGCTTCCGGGGTGGGTTTTTGGCCTTGGGGATCCCGGCAGCGGTGGGGCTGGCGGCTTTGAGGCTAGCGCAATGGCTGTATCCCAGTCCGCGCGACTTTGAGCCGGAG
>NZ_JANSIO010000257.1:0-2730 GCF_047462195.1 Synechococcus sp. R3-13
ACAGTGCGGGGCTCCTGCGATTTCTAGCTGAAGGTCTTGCAGGGCTCAGGACGAGGGTTTTGTTCCTCAGATAAGATAGCCACCTAAAACTGAGACAGAAAGCGCAGGTCGCTGGTATAAAACAGGCGGATATCCTGAATGCCGTGGAGGAGCATGGCCATCCGCTCAATGCCGATCCCTGCCGCAAATCCGGTGTAGCGCTCCGGGTCGTAGCCCACCGCTTGAAATACATTGGGATCCACCATGCCGCAGCCGAAGATTTCCAGCCATTTCGAGCCAAAGCGCACGTCCATCTCAGCAGAAGGCTCGGTAAAGGGAAAATAGCTGGGCCGAAAGCGGGTTTCTCGCTTGCCCAATAGGCGGGTGATGAAGGTGTTGAGGGTGCCCTTCAGGTCGGAAAAGGTGAGGTTCTCGCCCACCGCCAAAATTTCCATCTGGTGAAACACAGCGGAGTGGGTGGCATCCACGGTATCGCGGCGCATCACCCGACCGGCATGCACAATGCGCAGCGGCGGCTGGTGTTGCTCCATGTAGCGCACCTGCACCGAGGAGGTTTGGGTACGCATCAGGTAGCCATTGGCCAGGTAGAGGGTATCCTGCATATCCCGCGCCGGATGGTCGGCAGGGGTGTTGAGGGCCTCGAAGTTGTAGTACTCCGTCTCGAGCTCAGGCCCATGCACCACGGTGTAGCCCATTCCCACAAAGATATCGAGCATGCGGTCGATGGTGGCCTGCAGCGGATGGATCCGCCCCAGAGGCCGACGGGGCCCGGGCATAGTGACATCCAGGCGCTCTGCTTCTAGGCGGGCCAGCAGTTGAGCTTCACCAAGGGCCTGTTTGCGCTGCTCCAGACTGGATTGGAGGGCCTCTTTAAAGGTGTTGGCCAAAGCGCCAATGGCAGGCCGTTCTTCTGGGGGCAGCTTCCCCATTCCCCCCAAGATTTTGGAGAGCTTACCTTTCTTGCCCAGGTAGTCGATGCGGATCTGTTCCAGAGCCTCCAGACCGTCAGCTTGTTCCACTTGGGCGAGGGCCTCGCTTTGCAGGGTGAGAAGCTGTTGGCGAAGCGTGTCTTTTTCGTCTTGCATGGGGCCGATTCCAAGGGCAGAAGGGATCCCTGGGGTTGTGAGGAGTCCCTACAAAGGTATCACAGCAGGGAGCTCGGTCGCGCCTTTGCATCCGATGGGGTTGGTCGGCAGCAGGGGGAACCCTTTTGGGGAACTAGCTCTGAGGCGCCGAATCTGGCAACAGACACCCCAGAGCGTCACACCCTGCCGGTCCCTCTGCTGCCAAGGTAAAGTTGCGGTCGTAGCGGGCCAGGGCCGCGAAGAAGTTATCTGTCCGCCGTCTCTTTTTGACCTCGGCCACCAGTCGTTCGTAGGTGGGCTTGTCGATTTTCTCAAAAGGCAGGCGGGGGAAGGGGGCATCGAAGCGGGCCAGCAGCGCTGCGCTGATGTAGCCCTCGTCGTCGCGGATGGCTTCGTAGATACGGGATCCCAGAGCTTCCACCTCGTCCTCCCGCAGCTCGATAGTGGCGGAGGTGTTGTGGGTGGTGTAGTACTTCTGAACCTGCATATAGAAGTCAAACTGGGCCAGGGCCGAGAATTGCTCGATCTCGATCTGGCCAGCACCGGGCAGGTTGGCCCATTCTACTTCCACAGGCAGTTCCACCAGCCATTCGGTACAGCGGGGATCAAAGGGGTCGTTGAGCAAGTTCCCGTTTTCATCTTTGTCCGCCTGAGCAGGTACCACCGAGTAGCCATAGTCCAGACAGGCCAGCGCCACCGGGTCATTTTTGGCAAAGGTGATGCGGCGGATGTAGCGTTGGGCTTTGGGCGGGTGCCAGCCGGGAGAGGCGTTGGTGAGCAGCGACTTGGTGCCGGCGGGCTGAACCGTGGTGCAGCGGTTGGGGCGGCGCAGGCTGTGGCGGTCGCAGTAGTCCCACACCACGCGGTGGACGATCTCCTTCCAGCGGCTGAGGTATTCCCGCTCCTGCTGCTTGAATTCCTTCCCGATGGGGGTATCGGGTCTCCCTTCCTGCCACCAGCGCAGCCATTCAACCCCAAAGGCTTTGACGCAAAAGTCGAACAGGCCTGTGAACGAGACGCCGACGATGGGATCCCATTCCCGCGAGCGCTGGAAGCGAGGTTCCACAAAGCGGTGGTGGAGTAGGGCTGCCACCGTGAGGGCTCCCGCTGTAAAGGCGTCTTCCTGCTCCTGCCGGTTGTGGGGATCCAAACGGTTGAGGTGGATCTCGGCCAAGTTGCAATGGAATGTGTGGCCAATAATCTCGCCACAGTTGTGGACAACAAACCCATTGGCATCAAAGCACGCTGGGCCGGGGACAGTACAGTCATACACCCGCTCTACCCCGTCTGCCTCAAGGGCAGCAACCGTCACAGCAAACCGCTCTCGGTTGAGCTGGCGCTTGTAGCCATTCAGCAGTGCCTCTAGCTTTTGGGCTTTGTGCGGTTCCCGAAAGCCGACCCATTCCTGGAACAGATGCAAGTTGTCGTTGGCAATAACCAATTCGTGCTGGGCTTTGCAAGCGTATGGTGCAGGTTGGCGAGCACTGTTCGGCAGCAGGCGATATCCAGCAGGACGGCGATTCTCATACAAAACTGCAATGATGCCCAGCCGCGCCAGCATGCGCTGAACCGCTTTGAGGGTACCCAGATGGCTTTGAGAGAGCCGCACGCTAACCCCTTTCTCCTGATTACCTTGCACGCTGCC
>NZ_JANSIO010000258.1:0-4324 GCF_047462195.1 Synechococcus sp. R3-13
TTTTGGATCAAGTTTTGGGTGAAGCACGGGCGCACTCGCTCTTTGGTGGATGGCCCCCGTTGGTTGCTGGACTTCTCCCGTGACGAGCAGGGGCAGTGGCAAGCCCTCACCCGCATGACCATCCCTCCCGGAGTCCCTGAGCTGATCTTTGAAGCTTGGGCCGTCAGCCCGGATCGTCAGCAGCAGAGTGACCGAGTTACAGAGCGCCGCTCCATACTGCCTTGAAGCCTGGCTCAGTCGCTGTCTTGGACGGAACGCACCATCAGCACGGGGCAGCCGATGTGAACCCGCACATAGTCAGAGATGGAACGCCCCAACAGCCGATCCAAATCGGGAATGCTGCGGGCAATGGTAGGTCGGCGGTCAGGGGATCCCATCACCAGCAGATCGGCGTTGCTCTCGGCGGCTAAGCGGACAATTTCTGTGCCCGGATCCCCGACAGCCGTCAACACCTGGTGGCCGATTTGCCGGTTTTTGAGGATGTCGATTGCCCGATCTAGGGCCTCATCTCTACCTGGGTTGTCGGCATCCAACTGCACAGAGGCCAGGAAGATCTGGGCCCCTTGAATGCCGGAGATCAAGTCAAGGGCCGTGGCAAAGGCGGCCTGGGCAGCGGGGGAGTTGTTGAGGGCCACCATGACATGGCTGGGGTATTTGACGTAGGCGTCGTCTTTGACCAGCAGCATTGGGCAGGAGGCGAGCTGGAACACATATTGGCTCACCGAGTTCTGCAAAATGGCCATGATGCGGTTGCGCCCCCGGGATCCCATCACAATCAGCGGATTGGGCAGGGACTCGGCCACCTGCAGCACCACCACTTTGGGATCCCCTTCCACCAGTTGCGTGCTGATCTTTAGCCCTGGGCGGGGGGGGAAAGTCTGCAGGGTTTGGGCCAGCAGTTCCTGCCCCTTTTGCCAGGCAGCCCGCATCTCCTCGGCAGAGGTCTGGGAAGGCACCGCATGCAGCAATGTCACGTGGCACTGGGCAAAGGCCGGCAGAGACAGAAGGGTATGCACCATTTGCTCAGTGGGGCCGCTGCCATCGATAGCGGCAATGAGGTTCTCAAATCGAGACATGGGATCCGTTCTCCGGGCCGTAGTTTGCCAAGACTCATCCTAGATCTGCCCTTGCGGATCCCTGTTACCGTAGGGGATATCCTGCAACATTTTGTTTGGTTTCAGTAACTTAGCCACACATAGCCGGTAAAGCCGCCGCCGGCATTGGTGTTGCGACCGGCCAGGAACTGAAACCCCCCCAAGCCCAGCGTTACCCCTCCCTCCAGCCGCCAGTTGAGCTGGCCAGAAAGCTTGAGGTTGTCGTAGTCGGGATCCTGAACGGCCAAATCCCCGAACAACAAAGGCGCGCCGTTGCCCAACGTAAAATCCCCATCCAGGGCCAGGATGGCCTGCAGCTCAGGAGTCAGGTCTGCCCCGAAGGTCAGGTTGGCCTTGACCCGATCCCCGGGATAGCCCAAGTAATCTCGGAACGTGAGGCAGGAGTCGAAAAAGGCAGGCAGGGATCCCAACTGGGTATTGGCCGCCACCCCAACTTTGAGATCGTAGCCGAAAACACCGTACCCCAAGGGCAGGGGGATGTCTCGGGTGGCGTATCCCGGCGGGATCAAGGCCGTCAATTGGGCCGAAAGGAAGGGATCCCCGTTCCCCCAAGTATGGCGCAGGCCCAGTTCCAGATCCCGCAGGCCCTGGTTGCGCTGGGTAACGGTGTCAGCCCCGCTGGCAAAGCGATTTTCGATGAAAACGTAGCTGGTGTTGAGGTTGAGAGTGAGCTGATCGCTAAGGCCAGTCTCGGCGAAAAGGTTGAGGCGGGTTTCTCCGTACTCCGAAAGGGCCGGCTGCAGGCGTCCCCCCTGATCAAAGCGGGTGCGAGGCCGATAGACCTCCGGCTGCAGCGAAAAAAAAGTCTTGCCGGCACCGCGGGGAAAACCGCATCCTGCCCAGGCCGGCAGCTCCGGCGGCATTGCACTAACCACTAGACTCGCCAGCAGGCTTGCCCTTAGAAATCTCAGCTTCTCCATGGCAGGGATCCCGGCAGCTTCAGGGGGATTATATCCCTAGGATCAAGATTTGGGTCAAGATCCGGGACAAAACCAGCTCTAGAACGACTGCTAACTGGCGGTGGCAGCCGGTAGGCCCACCCGGGCCCGGAATTGCCGCGCTGCCGTCAGCGCCCCATAGGGATCCCCTTTGTAGAGGCCGTAGTGCATGAGGGAAAAGCGCCGCAGCCCCAGTTGAGACACTTCCCGCAGCCACTCCCGCCGGCTCATGAGCTGAAAGTCTGTATGGACGGTGTCGGCCCGTCCGCCGCTGGGGTGCTTGTCCTTAATCGATGGCTCGTAGTGGGCCAACATCAGGTTGGAGTGGATGGGGGAAAACAGGCGGCAACAGAGGCGGATCTGCTCCGGGTTACCGGGATCCGGGCCGTTCAGCTCTGGGTTAAACTCCCCTGGCCGCCGCTGGCGCATCGACTGGAAGGCGATCCCGTCCATCCGGCTCAGGGTCTCGGCAAAGGGCTCCACCATGCTGCGGCCTGCCCCCCGGGAAGGGTCGTCAAAGGTGGCAATCCAGCCCCCCCAGCACAGGGCTACTTCGGCTGCCGGCAGCCGCTCCTTGATGGCTTGGCGGGCTGTGAGGACATTGCGCATCAGGGCTTGGTAGTAGAAAGCAGTGTCGGCGTTGTAGGTATCTGCTGGGATCCGCCAATAGGAAAACTCCGTGGCCAGGCTCCAATAGGTAGGGCGGCCTTGGGGGTTGGCTTGAGCGATATAGCCGGCCAATTCGGCTACATCCTGGACAAACTGCTTGGAGATGTGGTAGTCGCCGCAGGGGCGGTGGGTGTCGTCTTCCCAGGTGATGATGTGGAGGGTATAGCCCCGCTCAAACCACTGCCGCAAAAGCCCGGCCTGGTGCCAGTTGCGCCAAAAGGAGAGATCCCCCTGGCGGTGATCAAAGCTGTTCAGCCAGCCGCTCAGGAAATGGGGATCCCACCCCTGCGCCACTGCCGCCACCTGCGGATCCGACTCGATTTCCCAGAGGAAGCGACCGGGATCCTCGCCAATGCCCACCTGCCAGCGGGCCAGCAGCTCTGACAAGTTCATGCTTCCCGTCTCGGCATTTTCCGGGCTGCGACTCCCCTGCTGACTCAAAAACTCCTGGCCACAGCCGGCAACCCCATAGGCAGCCAGCAGCGCTCCGCCCGCTTGCAGCACCTGTCGCCGCTGCCAGGATCGTCTCCTTTTCATCTCCTCTCCTCCTGCGGTTCCTCTTGGTGTTGGCGAGCCCACAGCCGCACTTGGGGGGAGCTATAAACCTCCCTGAAGCCCGGCAGCCCCTCAAAATTGAGCTCAGGCCAAAATTGCAGGAGACGATCCGACCTCTGCAAGGGATCCGCCAGCCCCGCTACCAAGAGGTAGTCCACCCTTTCCTGGGGATGCTGAAGGGCCAGGGCAAACTCGTACTGGTGAGGAGTAAGGAAAGAGCGGGGATCCCTTGCCCAAAAGATAGCCTCAAAGTGGATGTCGTCGTCCACCAGCACTTTTTGTCCGGGCAACAGGTGGCGATAGAGATACTGCCCAACCTGGCGCTTTTCCTGCCGCAGCCTCCGCCAGTCTTCTAGGGCTTGCCCAGCAGAGGTTACTTCATACAGGTTTTGGGCAGCTTCCAACTCGCCACTAAGGGGCACTACCCCTGCCACCAGCCGCTCCCAGAGATCCCGCTCCTCAGCCACCAGGGGCATGAGGAAACCCGGCTCTTGGCTCACCCCATAACCGGCAGTGAGGCAGTTCAACCCCAAGAGGGCAGTGATCAACAGGCGCTTAGCCCAGCCGGGGCCGGCTCCGCGACACAAGTAGGCGCCCATCAGCAAAGGCAGCGGCACCCAGAAAAGGCCAAAGCGGCTCAGCTCCCGCAAAAACAGCCCCTGCCCTAGAGAAGCCAGCAGGATGACCAGCGGCATCCCCCAGACCAGAGCCCATACCCAGCGACCCGGGCCTCGGCCCAGCAGGGATCCCAGCCCCAACAGCAGATAGGCAGGGGCCAGCACCGCCAGCCATTTCCCAGCCTCCAGCACCCCCCGCCAGCCACCCGCCTGCTGCAAGTCTTCCCGCAATTGCGGCAGCCGCAGACTGCTGCCCACCTGGTAGGTGAAAGCCCAGGGATCCCCCACCGACAGCCAGTTCACATACAGCCAGCTCAACATCAGGGTCAGGCTGATAAACCCCGCCACCAGCACCGCCGTCAGCCGGAAACCCCAGGACTGTTTGCGAAAAGCCAACAGCAGCATCCCTGCCACCCAGGGCAGCAGCCAC
>NZ_JANSIO010000259.1:0-2311 GCF_047462195.1 Synechococcus sp. R3-13
AGAACTTGAAGGCCAGCCGTGAATTCAACGGCAAATCCCTCGTACAGTCCACAGCCTAGCCGACGCCGCCTACCCCCCAGAAGTGCCGCTGTTCCCCCCAGCGTCAACAAAGCCTAAGTCCCAGGCTAAGATTTGCCTCAAATGTTCGACAACTCGAAAAAATGGCTATATTCTTATCAAGTGTTATGGTTACAATTGTTCCACACCTGCAGCGCCCTGAAGACTGGCGATCCGCAGAGTCTTCTACGGATTGCCGGTTCGGGGTTGTTGGCTGTCATTTAACAGGTTCTTCCGCATTAAACTAAACAGCTTCTTGAGCTCAAGTTCAGTTCTGTTTGAGGAAACTGCTGTGTCAACGACTACTAAGCCAATGGAACTCAAAACCCAATCCCCACCCGCCTCCACCCAAACGAACGGGCGCCCTGGCGTCGAGGGATCCATCTCCAGAACTTCGCAACCTGTCATCTACCATCAAATTGTTGTAGTGGGAGGAGGGGCTGCCGGCATCAGCGCAGCGGCCCAGTTGCTGGAGCGCAAGCGCAATCTTGATATCGCGATTGTCGAGCCCTCCGACAAGCACTACTACCAGCCCGGCTGGACATTGGTAGGGGGAGGTATTGCCCCCCTGGCCAAGTTTATCCGGGACGAAAAAACAGTGATCCCCAAGGGAGCCACCTGGATTCAAGCGCGAGTGGCAGAGCTGGATCCAGATCACAACCGCGTCATCACCGAGACCGGCCAGGTTATTCAGTACGACTACCTCATAATGGCCCCCGGGATCCAGATTGACTGGCACTTGATCGAGGGCTTGCCGGAGGCGCTGGGCAAAGGAGGAGTAACCAGCAACTACTCCAAGGACTACGTCTCCTACACTTGGGAGACCATCCGCAACTTCAAGGGGGGAACAGCCATCTTCACGTACCCGGCTACGCCAATCAAGTGCGGCGGCGCCCCTCAAAAAATCATGTACCTAGCCGACGATGTCTTCAAAAGCAAAAGTGGGGTTGGCGTCAACACCAAGGTTCTCTTTTGCACAGCCACTCCCACTCTCTTTGCCGTGCCGGAGTACAGTGCTGCCCTGGAGAAGGTGGTAGAGCGGCGAGGGATCCAGGTGAAATTCAAGCACAACCTCAAAGCCATCCGGCCTGAGACTCAGGAAGCCATCTTTGAAGTCACCACCGACAATGGCAAAGAAGAGGTGAGCCTGCACTACGACATGATCCACGTGGCTCCGCCCATGAGCGCTCCGGACTTTGTCAAGCGCAGCCCCCTGGCCGGGCCGGGAGGATGGGTGGATGTGGATAAGGCAACGCTGCAGCACACCCGCTACCCCAACGTGTTTTCCTTGGGAGATGCCTCTTCTCTGCCAACGTCCAAAACGGCGGCTGCCGCCCGCAAGCAAGCGCCGGTACTGGCGGAAAACCTCTTGGCCGCCATGCAGTCGAAGCCGCTAGTGGCCCGCTACGACGGCTACACCTGCTGCCCCTTGATTACAGGCTACAACTCCCTGATCATGGCCGAGTTTGCCTACAATGCAAAGCTAGCTCCCTCCTTCCCCCTGGACCCAACGCGGGAGCGCTACTCCATGTACCTAGCCAAGGTGCATCTATTACCCTGGCTCTATTGGAACCGCATGCTCAAGGGCAAAAAGTTTGAGGCAGACATCTTCAAGCCCATCAACAAGTTGGTGCACCGCTACTAGGGCTTTCTATCCCCTCACTCCCCAGCCCCTCTCCCTTTGGGAGGGGGGAGTTTTTTACAGGCAGGCTTTGAACTTTTTCAATACCGCCCGATCCAGCATCAGCAGCGCCGCACGTAGGCCACCTGAGTAGCCCCAAAAAAAGCCCACCGGCAGATGACCCTTAGGCGCTGCCAGACGGGTTGTGAGCTCCCCATACCCCAGCCAGCGGCCCTGCACCTGCCAGCCGACTCTTTCCCCCATGCAGTCTTCGCGGGGCAAGGCTGAGAAGGAGCCCGAACGGATCCCTCCTCTTCCCTCCGGGTCACACTCCTGCCAAAGTTGCTTCTGGACGGTAAAGCCAAAGCGCCCATGGCTGGCCCGCACCCACAGTTGGTCAATCAGCCGCAGCATGGGGCAGGGGAAGGCCTGAACATCCTTGGGATCAAAAAAGCCCACTTGCGAGCGCCCAGCAAGCTTCAGCATCAGGGCTGTCGTCCAGCGATCCGCCTCCCCCCACTGCCCCGCTCGCAGCCGATCCCACAGACCTTGCAAGGCAGGGGCTGCTTCCCCTACCCACTCTGGCCAAGAGAGAGTTCCGGGCAGGGATCCCCCCTTCCCTCTCTCCTCTGG
>NZ_JANSIO010000260.1:0-15424 GCF_047462195.1 Synechococcus sp. R3-13
CAACATGCCCCTATCTACCTTTGACCCGGCCAAAGTGCCTGCTTCCACGCCAGAGAAGCCGGTGGTGTTGCACTGCCGCATGGGCAGCCGCTCCATCCGCGCCGGTTGTCAGTTGCTAGACCGCGGCTGGCCGGAGGTCATTAGCCTCAAGGGCGGGATCGAGGCTTGGAAAGCGGCCAAGCTGCCCGTTACCCGCACCCAAAATGCGCCCATCTCCATCATGCGGCAGGTGCAGATTGCAGCGGGATCCCTGGTGCTCACCGGAACCCTTCTGGGGGCCTTTGTCAACCCCTGGTGGCTGCTGCTGAGTGGCTTTGTGGGCGCCGGGCTGGTGTTTGCCGGGATCACCAACACCTGTGGCATGGCTCTGCTCTTGGCTCGCATGCCCTGGAACCGAGGTCAGGCGCTATGAGTGGGATCCCTTCTACTTCCTCTTCGGGGCAAGGGATCCTGGCGCGGTACCTGCCCTTTGCTAAGGAGTCCCTTTGGGTCTTCCACTATCAACGATCAGATTTGCCGGGAGATCTGATCGCCGGCCTTGTGGTGGCCATTCTGTTGGTGCCCCAGAGCATGGCCTATGCCCTGTTGGCGGGGTTGCCTCCCCAGGTGGGCCTATACGCCAGCATTTTGCCGGTGATCGTCTATGGGCTACTGGGATCCAGCCGCGCCTTGGCGGTAGGGCCAGTGGCCATCATCTCCCTCTTGGTGGCGGCGGGGTTGGAGCCGCTGGCCGGTCGCGTCAGCGGGACGGAGTCCTTGCCGGGCAGCCCAGAGTACGGGCAGTTGGCTTTAGGCCTGGCCTTGGAAGTGGGTTTGATTCAAGGGGCGATGGGGTTGTTGCGGCTGGGGTTTTTGGCCAATTTCTTAAGCCACACGGTGGTGACTGCCTTTGGCAGCGCGGCGGCCTTGATCATCGGCTTCAGCCAGCTCCGCCACCTCCTGGGGGTCAAGATTGCCAACACGGAGTCCTTCTTGCTGTTGGTGCAGCGGCTGTGGCAAAGCCTGGACAAGGTGAACTGGGCAACCTTTGGCCTAGGGCTGCTGGCCGTATCCCTGCTGGTGTACGCTCAGCGAAAGTTGCCCCACCAACTGCGGCGTTGGGGTGTGCCTCCAGGTTGGGCCTTGATTTTGACCAAGGGGGCACCGCTAGCGGCTGTGCTCGTGACCGGCCTGTTGGTCTGGGGCCTAAACCTCTCGGAGAGGGCAGGGGTATCCGTTGTTGGCTCCATTCCTTCCGGGTTGCCCCCCTTGGGCTTTCCCTCGTTGAGCTGGGGACAGTGGACAGCGCTTCTGCCCACCGCCTTGGCCATCAGCTTGGTGGGCTTCACGGAAAGCTATGCTGTGGGGCAGTCCTTGGCCAGCCAGCGGCGGCAGAAGGTGGATCCCAACCAAGATCTGGTGGCTTTGGGGGCAGCCAACTTGGCAGCAGCCTGCAGTGGCGGCTATCCGGTAACGGGAGGCATCAGCCGGTCGGTGGTGAACTTTCAAGCAGGCGCCAACAGTGGCCTGGCCTCCCTGATCACCGGCCTGTTGGTGGCTTTGACGGTCATCTGGCTGATGCCCCTGTTCACCTTCTTGCCCCAGACCACCCTGGCGGCCATTGTTCTGGTGGCGGTGCTGGCCCTGGTGGATTTTCACCCCCTGCTGCAAAGCTGGCGCTACGACCGTGGCGATGCCCTGGTTTGGTTGGTAACCTTTGCCAGTGTGCTGGGGATCGGAGTGGAGCAGGGGATCGGAATAGGGGTGTTAGTCTCCATCCTGCTCTTTCTTTGGCGGGCTAGCCGTCCTCACATTGCCATCGTGGGTCAGGTGCCCGGTACGGAGCACTACCGCAACGTGCAGCGCCATGAGGTGATTACCGATCCCCGTATCTTGGCAGTGCGGGTGGACGAGAGCCTGTTTTTTGCCAACGCAGCCTACTTGCAGGAGTATCTGCTGCGAGAGGTGGCGGCGCGACCCACAGTGGAGCAGGTGCTGCTCGTTGCCAGCGCCATCAACTTCATCGACGGCAGCGCTTTGGAAGTGCTGACCCAGTTGGTGGAACGTTTGCAGCAGGCAGGGGTGGGCTTTGCCATGGCCGAGGTGAAGGGGCCGGTAATGGATCGCCTCCAAAAGGCTGGGTTTGTGGAGAAAGTGGGCGCTGAGCGCTTCTTCCTCTCCACTCACCAGGCGATGCAAGCCCTCGGATCCCAGCAGAGCCTCAGTCAGGTGTCATCTTCCTGATCAGCACAAGGGGGGTTTGTTCAGCGGCATTGCCGGCGGGGTTCTTGCCCAGGGCTTGCTCCACCAGCTCCCGCTCTACGCCGGGGCTGGCTGCCAGGATCTTGACCTGCCCCAGATCGTTGGCATCCACGATGGCCACTTCGTAGCCCGTCTGCCGATGCAGATCCCCCACCAACTTGGCCGGATCCCGCGGCCCCAGCACGATGAACTGGTCATAGGGAGGCAGGGTGCCAGTAACGTCGTCGATGAGATCGGCCTGCTCCCCCGCCAGGGCATAAAAGACCCCCGGGATCCCCAGCAGTTTGGCCAGGGATCCCACCACAAAAGCCCACACCACCCGCCAGGCCCCGGAGCAGTCGATCAAAGTCTGCATCCCGTAGCAGCTTGAAAGACTGGTCTTGGAGGGGAAGAAGTAGCACAGGGTGTGGGCCAGCCAGCCGGGCTGCACCTGCAGGGGATGGCGGAAGTTGCCCTGGACAATAGCCACGGCGCTTTCCGAGATGGCCACCATATCGCCGGGCTGGATGTGAGGGCCTACATACCGCCGTAGCACCTCGGCCAAGTCATCGCTGGGGGTCAGCAGATGGGTGGGAACGGCGGCCCAAAGGAGGGATCCCTGCTGCTGCCAGTTCAGCTCTGGCAAGGGCTCCACCTCCTGCAACGGCAGGATGAGATGGCTGGTCTTGAGGGTGCGCCGCTGCCGCCCGTACTGGATGTAGTCCAACTCCAGCCAGGCAGAGCGCAAATGGGCCAGCCCTTCCCCCTTCAGCTCGATCTCAACCTCTAGGCCAGTCTGGTTCTCGGGGGTGATGATGTAGGCCTGCCAGTAGTTGTCTTGCCGGGCGGGAAGATCCGGATGGCGAGAGCGCAGGCGTAGGCGGGTGTGAATGCCTTCTAGGGATCCGGCGCTGAGCAAATGCAGTCGCGGCTCCACCTGGGCCAAGGTGACCTCAAAGAGGGGGTTGAGGTTGCGGGCCACGAACTCCGCTTGAATGACCCAGTGCTCGGGGGTGTGGCGGCTGATGCGCCAGCCTTGGGGCTCCACCACCAGGTGATCGGCGGGGCGGGTCTTGAGCCAGTAGAGCAAGCTGCCCAAACTCAGCAGCAACCCGGCCACTACCTGAGCCCAGCCCCAGGGATCCCACAGCCAACGCCAAGCCCCCCATAGGCTGAGTCCTACCCCGGCCAGCACTGTGGCCAACACGCCACGATTCACCATGCTGCTGCTTGTTGCCATCGGGATCCCACTCCTCCAAGTCCTTAAACCCTGCTAAAGTCTGCCCCTTTGTCCACCACAACACCCTAGACTACGGGTACGCTCTAGCTCTTCTCCCAAACCCTAGCCATCCTACCGGGAAACCGAAGCAGGCTGCGGCGAGATCTCCACACCAATTTTTAATCTCAAACAGTTAGCTTACAAATAGATTTCATCTCAGGCTTTTCAGAACACTCTGGGAGTTTCCTATGGCGCACAAACAGCAATTCAAAAGCTTTGACGACATGATTCAGGGATCCAAAACCCCCATCCTGGTGGATTTTTACGCCACTTGGTGTGGTCCCTGTCAGGTGATGGCCCAGGTGCTGGAGCAGGTGAAGCCGCAGGTGGGTGACGCCATCTCTTTCGTAAAGATTGACACAGAAAAGTACCCCAATATTGCTGCCCGCTGGGGTATCTACGCCGTGCCAACCCTCATCCTCTTCAAAGACGGGAAGCCGGTTGACCGTATCGAGGGGCTGTTGCAGCCTCGCGCCTTGTTGGAGCGGTTGCGGGCGCAGGTCAACCTGCCGGTAGGCTAGGTGGACGTTGCTGGGATGGGGTCTTTTGGTCATCTTCTGGTGGCACAGCGAGCTCTCCAGCAAAACCGCCTTTGAGATGTCCTCGCAGGTGTTTGAGCGCTCTTTGGGATCTCCGCCTCTGGAGGTTCACCTGGCGGGAGAGGTGCCCTATCGCACCGCTTGGGCTTGGCAGCAAGCCAGGGTGGCTCGCCTGATCTGCAATCCGCAGCTGCCAGATGGGCTCCTACTGCTCACCCACCCGCCGGTCTACACCCTGGGGGCAGGGGCGGATCCCAAGTTCCTCAAGAGCTTGGCTGGACAGATAGGATCCCCAGCTGCCCGCCCAGAATTCCTCTCTGGACAAGGGCCAGAAATCCTGCGGGTAGAGCGCGGCGGCGAAGTCACTTACCACGGGCCAGGCCAGTGGGTTGGTTATGCGATCCTCAACCTCAGGCGCCACCGTCTGGATCTCCACTGGTACCTGCGCCAACTGGAGCAGGTGCTTATTGAAACTGTGGCCCACTTTGGCCTGCGGGGGGAGCGGATCCCTGGCCTCACAGGGGTTTGGGTGGAGGGGCGCAAAGTGGCGGCCATCGGCATCAAGGTCTCCCGCTGGGTGACCTACCACGGCTTTGCCCTCAACGTCTGCCCGGATCTAGCTGCCTTCGAGGCCATCGTGCCCTGTGGGATCCCTGATCGCCCGGTGGGATCCCTGGTTCAGTTTTGTCCCCGAGTAACGATGGCGGCAGTGGCCCCGGTGGTGGTGAAGTCCTTTTGTCAGGTCTTTGGGCTGCAAGCTCAGGAAGTTTCCTTATCAGAGTGGTTGGGAGAACGCAAGTCTCTAAAGACTCAAGGCTAATCCACCCCCAACTGGCGCAGCAGTTGCTGCAGGCTGGCCTGGTTGGCAAAGTTGCCGCTCTTGGAAAAGAGAGCCAAGGCCTGGCGAAAGTCGGCCATGGCGGCTTCTCGATCCCCCAGTTGCAGGTGGGCCACGCCGCGGCTGAAGTAGGCTTCTGGAATTCGCGGATCCAACTGGATGGCCCGCTCCGCATCGGCCAACGCCTCTTGGGGCTGGCGCAACTGGTTGTAGACGTAGCTGCGGTTCACATAGGCCGGCGCATAGGTGGGATCCAACTGCACCGCCCGATCCAGATCCGACAGGGCAGCCACGGGATCCCCCCGCAGCAACTTGAGGGATCCCTGCCAGTTGAACTCGGAAGCGGTGTTTGGGGCCGAGGTCTTCTCAGGAGGAGGTGGGAAGGCAGGCAAAGAGATGGCAGGGGCAGGAGCGAGGAATGCTGCCAAGAAACCTATCAGAGCTATCCTTCCCCATCGACACTTGATTGTGCTCCGCACCGCTAGTGACGTCCTCTTCGGATCCCGAACTAGTTCAATATAGACCGTCGGCGAGAGGGGCAACCCCCTGCACTTAACTTGCAAGGGGTGCGGGGAGCTACAAGTTCCGCGCTCTGGCGGGAAAGTCAGGGTCGAGATACCGACTCCTCTGCCAAGTCGTTCTGTGACGCGGGGCAGGAATGCCCAATGGCAAGGTTGGGAGGCCCAAGCTCTATTGGCTAGAGTGAGGGCGGGGGGATGTTACAAGGAAAGCTTCTGGAATAGATGAGCCACCGGCAGGGCAAATCCTGGAATAACCTCTTCACCTTCTAGAAGATCAACCGATTTCAGGAGGCGGTCAGGCTCTTGAGAGCTGCGATACACCAGGACGTAGTGCTCGCTGGGGTGAACCAGCCAAACCAGGCGGCTGCCATTTTCAAAGTACTCCACCAGCTTGTCATGAATTTCTTCAACCGTATTGCGGGGGGAAAGCACTTCAACAGCCAGATCTGGAGCGCCTTCCAAAAATCCTGTGGGCAGTTCAGCCATGCCCTGCAAGCGTTCTTTAGCAAAAAAAGAGATGTCAGGGGAGCGCCAATTTCCACTCTTCATCTTAAAAGCAGTGCTGGAATCTAAAACGATCCCCAGCTTGTTGGACAAAACGTAGGGGGTCAAAGCTGCCAATAGGAGGCTGCAGACATAACCATGGAGTGCCCCCGCGCTTCCCATATCAATTGGCTTCCCATCAACAATCTCGTAGCGATGTCCCTCCCTGGACAACGCCATGAATTCTTCGGCTGTCCAAGCTCTTTTTCCCTGAGTTGGCACAGCTCCGACGGTCATCTGCAAACTCCTTGCTGCTCCTTCGACACCGCAAGCCAAGCCCGCAGGGATCCCCCAGCGGCTTTTCCTCGAGGGGGGACGCCAAAGGCTAAAATAGCCTAGCTCATCCTACTGTACCGACGGAAAAGGCACCTTGATCGAGCGCTACACTCTGCCCGAAATGGGCCAGATTTGGTCCACTGCCCACAAGCTCCAGACCTGGCTGCAGGTGGAGCTGGCTGTCTGTGAAGCGCAAGCGGAGCTGGGGCGGATCCCGCAAGAAGCCCTGCAGGAGATCAGAGCCAAAGCCGCCTTTGACCCGGCGCGGGTTTTGGAAATTGAGGCGGAAGTGAAGCACGATGTTATTGCCTTCTTAACCAACCTCAACGAGCACGTGGGCGAGGCAGGGCGCTACATCCACCTGGGCCTGACCAGCTCGGATGTGTTGGATACGGCCCTGGCCCTGCAGCTTGTGGCCTCGGTGGAGATCTTGCAAGCCCGCCTGGCCGACCTCATCGCTGCTATCCGCGACCAAGCTCGGCAGCACCGCTACACCCTCATGATCGGCCGCACCCACGGTGTTCACGCCGAGCCGATTACCTTTGGCTTTAAGCTGGCAGGGTGGCTAGCAGAATGCCTGCGCCACCAAGAGCGCCTAGCTCGCCTGCGGGAAGTGGTGGCGGTGGGCAAGATCTCTGGCGCCGTGGGCACCTACGCCAACGTGCCTCCCCAGGTGGAGCAGTTGGCCTGCGCTCGCCTGGGCCTGAAGCCCGATACAGCCTCGACACAGGTAATCTCGCGGGATCGCCACGCTGAATACGTGCAAACCTTGGCTTTGATTGGCTCTTCCCTAGAGCGCTTTGCTACTGAAATCCGCCACCTGCAGCGAACAGAGGTACTGGAGGCTGAGGAGTACTTTGCCCCCGGCCAAAAGGGATCCTCTGCTATGCCCCACAAGCGCAACCCCATCAAGGCGGAACAACTGACGGGGCTGGCCCGTCTCCTGCGCGGGTATGCCGTCTCGGCCCTAGAAAACATTCCCCTTTGGCATGAGCGGGACATCTCCCACAGCTCCGTAGAGCGGGTCATCCTGCCGGATGCCTCCATCCTCTGCCACTATCTGTTGGTGAACATGGCGGAGCTGGTGGGCCAGCTGCAGGTTCACGCTCGCAACATGGAGCGCAACCTCAACCTCTACGGCGGCGTCATCTTCAGCCAGCAGGTGCTGCTGGCTTTGGTGGAGAAGGGCCTTAGCCGCGAGGAAGCCTACCGCCTGGTGCAGGAAAATGCTCACCGCGCCTGGAACCAGCCCGGCGGGGATTTCCGCGCCAATCTGCTGGCGGATCCCCGGGTGATGGCTCACCTCAGCGAGGCAGAACTGCAGGCTTGTTTTGATCCGCGGCGCCACCTAACCCATTTGGACGAGATCTTTGCCCGCTTGGGCATTTGAGGGATCCCCTATGGTTTGGCAGCGGCAGCACGTCTTGGGCTTGGCGGATTTTACTCCCGAAGAATACCAGATGGTTTTGCAGACCAGCGCCAGTTTCCAGGAGGTGTTGACGCGGCGGTTGCCCAAGGTGCCCACCTTGCAGGGGAAGGTGGTGGTGACGCTGTTCTTCGAGCCTTCCACCCGCACCCGTACCAGTTTTGAGCTGGCGGCCAAGCGCCTTTCGGCCGATGTGCTCAACTTTTCCCCAGGCACCTCTTCCTTGAGCAAAGGGGAGACGCTTTTGGATACGGCCCGCACCTTTCTGGCCATGGGATCCGATCTCTTGATCGTTCGCCATGCCCAGGCAGGGGTGCCGCAGCAGTTGGCTGCCGAGATCGACCGCCGCGGATCCCCTGTGGGCGTTCTCAATGCCGGGGATGGACTGCACGAACATCCCACCCAAGGTTTGCTGGATTTGTTTACCCTCTGCAGCCATCTGGATCCCCGGCGTCCCCGCCTGGAGTTGCTGCAAGGGATCAAAATCGCCATTGTCGGCGATATTCTCCACTCGCGAGTGGCCCGCTCCGATATCTACGCCCTGGTGGCCGCCGGAGCTGAGGTTCACTTAGCCGGCCCTCCCACCCTATTGCCCAAAGATTTTGCCCAGTTTGTACCCGGCCACACGCTCCCTATCCATTGGCAGCTAGAGCCTGCCCTCGAAGGGGCGCGTTTTGTTATCACCCTACGCCTGCAACAGGAGCGCATGGGCGAGTTCCTTCTCCCCAGCCTGCAGGAATACCACCACCTTTTCGGCCTCACGCGGCAGCGGCTGCGCCTGTGCCACCCAGAGGTGAGGGTTTTACACCCCGGCCCGGTCAATCGCGGTGTGGAACTCAGCTCCGAGGTGATGGAGGATCCCGGCTTGAACCTGATTGAGCAGCAGGTCACCCACGGCGTGGCGGTGCGCATGGCCCTGCTGTACCTCATGGGGGGCGGGCGGATCCCAGCTTAGAGCCCAGATCTTTCTCTGCTCGGGGAACATGTAGAGCTGCCCCACGTCTGGAGTGTTGAAGTCCATCTCCTAGCTAATTCTCTCTGTCAAAACTGTCAAAAGTCGGAAGAAGCTCTGGCCAGAGCTTTTCCCGCCCTGCTGAAATCATGTCCAAGCTTGCCGAGAGGTGAGCAACATCTTTGTCTCAAATTTTACACATCTTGGATCTGGATCGAGTTTTTTTGCAGCCGTCTAAGCTTAGCTCTTATTCAAGTTGTGTCCGTTTGATTGGTTGTCAAATGAGATAGAAGTTCAGCAGTATAAGCCTTTTCGCGGATCCTGGGCTCCAGGATCCTGATTTTGCTGAAATCCAAACTGGCCAAAACCACCAGATGGAAAATCGAGGTTTGGAAACGAGCCAGCACACTCAAAAATATCGATTTTTCTCTTGACTTAACCCAAAGTTAACCTTTAGATATCCCTCCGTTAACTTTGAGGTTATAGGGTTGAAGATGTTGATTTGCCACAGATATTACCTATGCGAACCCTGCTTTCTGCTTTCTCCCTCACCGCTCTAACAGTAGGATTTCTAACAGCGACCTCGGCTCAAGCCCAAACCGTGCAAATCTCCGGGGCGGGCGCGACCTTTGCGGCTCCTTTGCTGCAACGTTGGTTTGACGCCTACAACCGCACCGTAGACCCCACTGTGCAAGTCAGCTATCAGTCTGTCGGTAGTGGTGCTGGCCTAGAGCAGGTGATCAATGGCACTGTGGACTTCGGCGCTTCCGAGGCGCCTTTCTCCGGTGCTCGCCTGGAAAGCTTCCGAGCTAAATACGGCTATGATCCCCTACAGTTGCCTCTGGCGGGAGGGGCCATCGAGTTTGCCTATAACCTGCCCGGCATTGAAGACGGAGAGCTCATCCTGAAGCGGAAAACCTACTGCGGCATCGTGACCGGCGAGATCACTCGCTGGGACGACATTCGCATCAAGGCCGAGAACCCAGGTATAGCAAACAAGCTGCCACCCCTGGACATCACCTGGGTACACCGCTCTGATGGTTCTGGGACTACCTTTGTGTTCACCAACCACATCAGAACTGTCTGCCCTAATTGGACAGCCGGTGCTGGTACTTCTGTCGAGTGGCCTGTTGGCATTGGAGCCCAAGGGAATGAGGGCGTAGCCGCCACTATCAAGCAGGAGCCAGGGGCAATTGGCTACGTGAACCAGTCCTATGCCAAGCTGGAAAAGATGGCCACTGCTCGCTTGGAAAACAAAGCGGGCAACATTGTTGAGTTCTCGACTGAGGCAGCTACCTCGGCGCTGGATGCTCCCATTCCTGATGACTTTGCGCTGTTGGTGCCCGACCCTGAAGGGCCAAATGACTACCCAATCGTGGGCTTGTTCTGGGTGATGCTGTACCGCGAGTATCCCGATCAGCAGAAGCTGACCAAGCTGGTGGAGGCTCTGAAGTGGACCCAGGGGCCAGAGGGTCAAGCCATCACCAAGGAGCTGGACTACATCCCTATGCCTGAGGCGGCTATCCAGCGGATCTTTGCAGAGCTGGATGCCATCACCGTTAACCCCAATGCGGTGCGATGACTGGGTTGCAGCCTGAACTCCACTAGAGTGGAGCTGGTGGCCGGCTGAGGAGGCAGATGAGGCTTTCTCGGTCGGCTGCTGGGCTTACCTTGCACGGTGGGATTTTTAGGAAAGATTTTGAACCGAAGATGATCATGGGAGAGAGGCTATGACTTCAGCGGCTACGGGTTATGGTTCACCACCAAACCCGGATATCGATGTTGACATTGAGAAAAAGGCGAGCCTGTCTCGGGCTGTTGATGTGGGCTTTGTCCGCCTGACGCTGGCCTTGGCAGGGTTTGCCGGCATTATCCTCATCTGGGTGATTCTTCAAACCACCGAAGCGGCTCTGCCGGCGATTCAGCAGTTTGGCTTGGGCTTCCTGGTTACTGCCCGCTGGAACCCGGTGGAAAACATCTACGGGGTGCTACCACAGATTTATGGCAGTTTGGTAACCTCTCTGGTGGCTTTGATTTTTGCCATCCCTCTGGGCATTGGCACTGCCATTTTTTTGACGGAAGGTTTTGCCCCCAAGTGGGTAACGGCGCCGATTGGCTTTGCCGTTGAGCTGATCGTGGCCATTCCCAGTGTGGTGCTGGGGCTATGGGGGATCTTTGTGCTGATTCCAGCAGTGCGGCCCATCTTTCGAGCCATTAACCAGACGCTGGGTTGGATCCCTTTCTTGGGTGGCCCGGCTCCGCGGGGGCCCAGCTTGTTGATAGTGGCTGTGGTGCTGGGGATCATGATCTCTCCCATCATCATCTCCATTACCCGCAGTACCTTTGAATCTCTACCACGCAGCCTAAAAGAGGGCGCTTTGGCTCTGGGGGCAACCCGCTGGGAGACCCTCTTAACGGTGATGATCCCTGCCGGCCTGTCGGGCATTGTCAGCTCGATCATGCTGGCGCTGGGACGGGCCCTGGGAGAGACCATGGTAGCGGCCATGCTTTCCGGCAACGCCAACCGCATCAATATCTCCCTAATGCAGCCGGGATCCACCATCACTGGCTTGATTGCCTCTCAGTTTGGCGAGGCAGGACGCTTGCAGGTTTCGGCTCTCATGTATGCCGGCGTGGTGCTGATGGTGCTGACGTTATTGGTCAACATTGTTGCCGAGATCATCATCCGCAAGTTTCAAAACTTGGAGCAGTAACTTGGGAAGCAGAAAGAAGATAAAGGAGCACTGTTATCATGTCCGACTCAGCACAGCTTGCCCCTGAGAAGGTTGACATCGACATTACTCGTGCCGCCATTGCCCCTGTCCGCAATTACACAGGCATTGTCCTAACCCTGCTGAGTGGCCTCTTTGTGGCGGTGATCATAGCTTCCCTATCTTGGGTGCTGTGGGATGTGGGCAAGGAAGGCATCCAGCGGATAAATTGGGATGTCCTCACCCAGACCCGCTACCCTGCCCCTGGCCTGGCGGAAGGGGGCTTTGGTCACGCAATTGTCGGCAATTTAATGGTGCTGGCTACGGGGGCGGCTTTGAGCTTTCCCTTCGGCATCTTGGCGGCAGTGTACTTGTCTGAATTCGGTCGCGGCACCCGCTTGGCTTATCTGGTTAAGTTTTCCTGCAATGTGCTCACGGGGGTACCGGCCATTCTCTGCGGCCTGTTTGCCTATGCTGTGGTGGTGAGGGGATCCGGCTTTTCGGCTTTCTCGGGAGGGGTAGCTTTTGGCGTGCTGATGCTGCCGATTGTCATCCGCTCCACCGAGGAGGCGTTGCTGCTGGTTTCGCCCGACATGCGCTTGGCTTCCCTTGGCCTGGGCTCAAATCGCTTTCAGACCACAATGCGCGTTGTTTTGCCGGCAGCGGCACCGGCCATCGTAACCGGGCTAATCCTGGCTTTGGCCCGAGCGGCAGGCGAGGCTGCACCTCTGCTCTTTACCGCCTTCAACAACAATTTCTGGTCTACTGATCTCTTTGGCCCGGTGGCTACCTTGCCGGTGATGGTCTACTTTTTCTCCATCATTCCCTACAGGGTGCAGCAGGAGCTGGCTTGGGCGGGCGCTTTGGTTTTGTTAGCCATTGTTTTGGCGGCCAGCTTGACCGCTCGCTTTTTGGTGTACAAGACCAGGAAATAGCCTGAGGATTCTCAACAAAGTCTTGAATCGAACTCTTCGTCGAACTCTAGCTCTTTTTGTGAGTGCTGCCATGCAAACTCAATCTCTTAACCAGACCTCTTACGTTTTCAGGACCGAGAACCTGAATGTCTACTATGGCTCCAATCTGGCGGTAAAAAATGTTACTCTGGACATCCCAGCCCGACAGATTACTGCGTTTATCGGCCCTTCCGGCTGTGGCAAAAGCACGATCCTACGTTGCTTCAACCGCACCAACGATTTGATCCCCGGTGCTCGTGTAGAGGGCAAGCTCACCTACCACGGCAAGGATCTCTACGCCAAAGAGGTCGATCCGGTGGCGGTGCGGCGGCGTATCGGCATGGTCTTCCAAAGACCCAATCCCTTCCCCAAAAGCATTTACGACAACGTGGCCTACGGCCCGCGGGTGCTGGGGATGAAGGTAGACTTGGACGAGGTGGTGGAAACCTCGCTGAAACGGGCTGCCCTCTGGGATGAAGTCAAAGACAAGTTGAAAGAAAATGGTCAGTCGCTGTCGGGAGGGCAGCAGCAGCGCTTGTGTATTGCCCGCGCTCTGGCGGTACAGCCGGATGTGATTTTGATGGATGAGCCCTGTTCGGCACTGGATCCCATTTCCACCCGCCGTATCGAAGAGCTGATGAAGGAGCTGGAGGAGGAATATACCATCATCATCGTCACCCACAACATGCAGCAGGCCAGCCGCGTCTCGGATATGACGGCTTTCTTCAGTGTGGAGCTGGTGGGATCCAACCGTGTGGGCGAGCTGATTGAATTTGACAGAACTGAAGTCATCTTCAACAGCCCCACCAAGCAAGCCACAAGAGATTATGTGGAGGGCCGCTTCGGCTAATCGACCTGGCCGGACAGGGATCCTTCCCATACTGTTCTCGGCAAACCCTTTTGCAGGCAATTTCTGCCGATGATGGAGTCTGAAGAACCGTTGCACCCAAATACGGATACCCATGATCGTTGCCGCTCCTGACAAGCTGCAGGCTTTGCGTTCTGACTTAGAGGGTATTGAGATCATCACTGATCCGGCTCAGGTGGCCAAGTTGTCGTTGGATTTTTACCACTACAGCCCCGTGCTGAGCCGACAACTGAGCGACAAGCGGGGAGATTTGGTGGTGCGCCCCGCCGATGAGGCCGAGGTGATGCGGGTGGCAGCGGCCTGTGCCAGGCTGCGGATCCCGGTTACGGTGCGCGGTGCCGGTACCGGTAATTACGGCCAATGTATCCCGCTGGCCGGGGGTGTGATCCTGGACATGGGCAAGCTCAACCAGGTGCTTTGGGCAAAGCCGGGCTTGGCGCGGGTGCAGGCGGGGGCCAAGTTGATGGCCATCGACAAACACACCCGGGAGATGGGCTGGGAGATCCGCATGGCTCCTTCCACCTATCGCACGGCCACCATCGGGGGGTTCATTGCCGGCGGCAGTGGTGGCATTGGCTCTGTGACCTACGGCCAACTGCGGGATCGGGGCAACATCTTGGGGCTGCGGGTGGTCACCCTGGAGGAAGAGCCCCGGGTGCTGGAGCTGCGGGGAGATGAGGTATTCAAAGTAAGCCATGCCTGGGGCCTGAATGGGATCATCACCGAGGTGGAGATCCCGCTGGCGCCTGCTTATCCTTGGGCAGAGCTGGTGGTGGCTTTTCCCCCCGCAGGAGGGTTTATGCCCTGTGCCCATTTTGGCCAGGCCCTGGGCGATGCGGATGGGATCATCAAGAAGATGATCAGCCTGCACGCTTGGCCGATCCCCAGCTACTTTGCGCCGCTGCGGGGCTATCTGCCAGAGGGATCCGCTGTGGCCCTGTTGATGGTGGCCGAATGCAGTGTGGAGCCGCTGTTGGAGCTTGTCCGGGAACATGGGGGCCAAGTGGTTTACAACAAAACTGCCCAAGAGGCCGCCAAAGGGATCTCGCTGGGGGAATTTTCTTGGAACCACACCACTTTGCACTGCCGCAGCGTGGATCCCAGCCTGACTTATTTACAATCGGCTTTTCCCGCCGATCGGGAGCTGAAGCTGGTGCAGCACATGTACGAGTATTTTGGCGACGAAGTGCTGATGCACCTGGAGTGGATTCGCATCAACGGGCAAGCTACCCCTGTCGGCCTGCAAATTGTCCGCTTTACCACCGAAGAGCGTCTAAACGAGATCATGCGCTACCACGAAGAGCAGGGAGTATTTATTGCCAACCCCCACACTTTCATCATCGAAGACGGCGGGCGCAAAGTGATGGATCCGCGCCAGATTCGTTTTAAAGAAGAAGTGGATCCCTATGGCCTGCTCAATCCGGGCAAGATGCGCACCTGGCAGGAGCGCGCCTCTGCTTGAGGAATAGCAACAGTAGCACAGCAATTGGCCTTGGTCTATCTGTATTGCCCATGTTTAATCCCTGATGGATTGTCTGGGCAGGACAACACCAGTCCAAAGCTCTACAGTCAGTACTGTGGGAATGCTGTCCACCGTTAAATGCTTTATGGTGTGGACTGTCAAACTTCCGCCAGCCAGTCCTCCGCAAGCACCAACTCTGGAGAGTAGGGACAGACATCTGGAAATGTCGAGATTTCTATCCCCGTTTGCCTGGCTGCTTGGCGGCGCGCCCGTTGATAACTCTCTTCAAGTTGCTCTACCAGATAACCTTTTAGGCTAGGGCTATCTTCTATGGCCAATCCGATTTGGGTTCGCGCATCTGTAATGGAATCTAGCCAGCTATCTGAACGGCGCTGGGGTTGATACTGCCACTTGAGCAGATGCAGCAGAAGGCGAGTTAATTGACTGGTAATCCCTCGTCGTTCGCTCTTACCCAAATTCTCAACCTCTTCAATTAAGTGTGTTAGGTCAATTTCATGCCAGCGCCTTTCCCGCAATAGCCGGGTTGTTCGGTCAATCCACAAGTTAAAGTCTGTCGAGTATAGATTGCTCATAGCTTTGTCCTGCTGAAAAATAGGGTCGCGATAATTATGAAATCCAGACTACGTCCTTCTTGAGTTTACTACAATAAAACCTGTAACACCTGAGTTCTCAACCGTCTGGGAGCAGAGTCCTCTGGTGACAAACCTTATCCAGGCAACTCTTTCTATAGTCATTTCGATTTAAAGCAGGACACTGCACCCACACTTAAAGTGCACCGAGCCGGAAGGCTTTTCAAGGACTCCGTCCCGCTGGCG
>NZ_JANSIO010000260.1:15434-16475 GCF_047462195.1 Synechococcus sp. R3-13
GAGCCCAGGCGTCTTACCCTAAACTGAAGCAACTATATTTGACGAATATTTGACGGAGAGTGGATGGAGAGGGTGTCCCTGTGGAGAAAGGTTCAAACAAACGCTTTAACTGCCATAGTAGTTGATGGCTAAAGCTCCCACCAGAGTAAGCTGAAAGACCAAGATCACGAAGTAGAAAATGGCGCGGGGCTTGAACAGAGTGAGCATCAAGCCTATGGCTTTCAAGTCTACTATCGGCCCAAACACCATAAAAGCCAACAGGGATCCCGGCGTGAAGGTGGCGGCAAAGGAGAGGGCGAAAAAGGCATCCACCGTCGAGCAGATGGAGATGATCCCGGCCAGGGCCATCATGATCAGGATTGAGAGCAATGCATCTTGGCCATAATCCAGCACAAACGAACGCGGGATCACCGTTTGAATCAGGGCCGCCATCGCCGAGCCCAAGATGAGCACGGATCCCAATTCGCGGATCTCCCTGGCCCAGGTCTGCAGCAGGAGAACTCCTTTTTGTCCCCTGGAGGGAGAAGGCGCAGCGGCCAGAGCAGAGCGATACACATCTTCAGCCGTTTGTAAAGTGGCCAGGGATCCGCCAGAGGCCCCTTGAGCAGGGCTCTGGGATCCAATCCAGAAGGTGCCCCCCTGCAACAACGGCGAGCGGGAGATGTTCTTCGGATCAGCTTCTTGGGAGCAATTGCGCTGCAGCTCCCGCCAGACTGACGGCTGCAACAGAGGCTGGAAATCCTTTTGCAGGCTGAAGATCAAGCCGACGACAACCGCAATGCCGAAGGAAAAGAGAACTCGGTAGATCACCAGCTCCGGCATGGAGCGAAAGGCAATCCAAGTGGAAAAGATCACCACCGGGTTAAACACCGGCGCCGCCAACAGAAAGGCCACCGCCACGTGGGGTGGGATCCCTTTGATCACCAGTTGACGGGCCACCGGCAGGTTGCCGCACTCGCACACCGGGAAAAAGAATCCCAAAGCGCCACCGGCCACCGCGCTGCCGATTTTGCCTTTGGGCAGGAAACGGGCCAACTGGGA
>NZ_JANSIO010000261.1:0-3374 GCF_047462195.1 Synechococcus sp. R3-13
CCGTCAGCTCTCTAGGCTCCTGCCCAAGGACTCCGTCAAGCGTTGCGTGGCGATAGCGACGGGCGGAAGGGTAGATGGCCGGCGAATGCAACTGCTCCGTCAGCCAGATGCTCAAACCCACTGCCGCCATCACCGGCAGCGCAATGTGATAGTCCCGCGTCATCTCAAACAGCAGCAAGATGGCCGTTAGCGGAGCCCGCACGCTGGCCGCCAACACAGCCGCCATGCCCACCATGGCGTAGGCAGCGGGGGGAGACAAGGCAATCAGGGGCAAAGCTTGGGATAGCACCTGACCGTAGCCTGCCCCCAGCACTGCCCCCATGAACAAAGCCGGGGCGAAGGTTCCCCCCACAAAGCCGCTGCCCAGGCTCAAAGCGCTCAGCAACAGCTTGCCCAATAGGAGCAGGCCCAGATGGCCAAGAGAAAAGGGAACGGCCTGCAGAATCGACTCAATGGTTTCATAGCCCACCCCCAACGCCAATGGGATCCCCAAGCCCGCGCAGCCCAGGATCCCGCCCCCCAAAATGGGCTTGCTCCAAGCTGGCCAGGCCGCCAGGGGGCCACTGTTGAACAGGTGCTTGCCCCACTCCAGGGTGTAGCTGAAGGCCATAGAAACCAGGCTGGCCAAAAAGCCCAAGCCGAGATACAGAGGTACCTCCAGCAAGCTGTGGATCTCGTAGTCCGGCAAGACAAAAGCCGGCTGGGTGATGGTGGGCAAAAGAAAAGCGGGTTGTGCCCCCAACCCCACCTGGGCGATCAAGGCGGAGACCACCGCCGCCAACACCACCACACTGACAGCAGAAGTGGTGAAGGTGCGGGCCAAAGCCAGCTCCAGCGCCAAAAACACCCCGGCAATGGGCGCGTTAAACCCTGCCGCCAGGCCAGCCGCTGCTCCGGCAGCCATCAACAGTTGCACCCGCTCCCGCGAGAGGCGTAGGTTTTGCCCCAGCAGGGATCCCAGCAAAGCGCCACTTTCCACACTGGGGGCCTCAGGGCCAAGGGAAGCTCCCGCGCCCAACGAGATGGCAGCCGCCAAGAGCTTGAGCGGGATCCACCAGGGCTGAAGTGCCAAAGGACGAGCAGGACTCACCAAGCCGGAGAGGCTCAAGTTGGGAAAGGGCACAACTGCCCCCAAAGCGCCGATCAGCAGGCCCCCCAGCACCGGCGCCAAAGCCAGCGGCCAGGATCCCAGCAGCCACAGGCCATAGTGTTCTGCAGCCCTGCCGAGGCCATCGACGAGGGTGTCCTGCAGCAGATAGCGCCACCAGCCAATCAAGTAGCGAAATCCAACCACCAACAGCCCCGTGGCCAACCCCACTGCCGCCGCCAGCAGCAGCAGAAGGTTCTCGGAGGAGAGGCGCAGGCGGAGAGCGGGGGCGCTGTTCATGATCGGCTCAGGGGCTTTGGGAAGGCAGGGTCAAGATCTCTACACCGGTTTCGGTAACGGCGACCGTATGTTCAAATTGCGCCGAGAGCTTGCCATCCAAAGTGACCGCCGTCCACCCGTCGGAGAGCACCTTCACCTCCCAGGTGCCCTCGTTGATCATCGGCTCGATGGTGAACACCATGCCGGGGCGGAGTTTCTCCCCTTTTCCCCGTTCGCCGTAGTGGGGGATCTGGGGAGCAGTGTGGAATTGCCGTCCCACCCCATGCCCGACAAAATCGCGCACCACGCTGTAGCCCTGGGCCTCGGCATATTCTTGGATGGCAGCGCCAATGTCGCCGACTCTCCCCCCCGGCTTGACGGCAGCAATGCCCCGCCGCAGACATTCTTCGGTCACCTCCACCAAGCGCCGCGCCCGCTCAGAAGGCTGTCCGACAAAGAAGGTTTTGGACGTATCGCCGTGGTAGCCATCCAAAACCGGGGTGACATCGATGTTGATGATGTCGCCTTCTCGCAGGATCTGCTTGGGGCTGGGAATGCCGTGGCAGACCACGTGGTTGACGCTGGTGCAGATGGACTTGGGAAAGCCATGGTAGCCCAAAGGGGCGCTTCTGGCCCCATGTGCCCGCGTCCATCGCTCGGCCTCGTCGTTGAGCTCTTGGGTGGTGACCCCTGGCCGCACCATCGGCTCCAAGTGCTTGAGCAGATCTGCTGCCAGGCGACAAGCCCGCCGCATTTTCTCCAGTTCCCGCGAAGAGAGCAACACAATGGGCTGAGGGGCTTGCGTGAGCTGGTTCATACCCGTCTGCAAAGCGGATCCCAACTGCTCCCCCCATCGCTGGGAGCGACGGCTGAGGTCTGTCAACAACGCTCGCATGTCTTCCATCATGAGACCTTATCTGTGAAAAGCTCTGTGAAAACGGATGGATCTCTGCACCTGCAGACTGTCCAGGATTGGGTTCTCAGTTGGGATTCTGAATCGCCTTGCGCCCATTCACAGACCCCTGCCGGCCATTTTCTGCCGCCGACGAATCCGCTGCACCAACCACAGCCCCAGAAAATAGCTGACGAGGGATCCCCAAAAACCGACAAACGCACAGCCGACAAACAGCGTGCCCGACATCTCCAAGCCCCACTGCATCCAGTTTTGCCAGGTGGCCGCCACCAGCTCTGTGGTGGGAAGGACAGTTCGGGATCCCAGTAGCCATTCTCCCACCTGGTAGTTGAATGCATAGATGGGCACATAGGTGAAGGGGTTACTCACCCAGGTCCCTGCCGCCGCCGCCAGCTTGTTGCCCCGAAACGGAACAGCCAACACCAGAGCGGCCAACGTTTGAAAGCCAAAGATGGGGAAACAGCCGGCAAAAACCCCTACCGCCAAGCCACGGGCAACTTCTTTTGGCGACGATTGCAGCCGCAACAGGCGCAGATAAAGATAGCGCAGCCAACGCTTCCAGGAAAGATCCCGGCGGGCTAGGGTCGGCCCTGGTTGAGATCCAGAGTAGGATCTGGAATAAAGCTTAAGGGATCCCGGCGAAGGCCAGGAGAAAGAGGGCAGCCTCAACCAAAAGAGGGAGCTCATGGCGGTCAGGGGGGGCAACTGAGAGAAGGTGTTAAGTCCTGTAAATCCAGTGTATCTTTCCTGCCCTTGGCGACAAAGGGCCATTGGCAAATCCGGGCCAGCAGCAACGGGGTGACGCCGGGGGATCGGTTTACGGAGTGGTCACCTGAGCTTGTCCACCAAGGCCAGCAGAAAGTTAAGACTCAAGTAGGAAACCAACACCAGCAAAAACAGGAACAGGGCAATGCTCAGCCCGGATCGCAGGGATCCCGATTTCATTTTGGGATCAGGCTTTTCGGGGGGAGTTGTCATCTGGAGTTCTGGGGAAGACTGTGAATCTAGGATCCCATCTTGGCTGTGCAGGTGTACCCATCGGCTTACTTTCCGAAGATTGAAGGCCTGATACATTTACGCTGAACACTGCTGAAC
>NZ_JANSIO010000262.1:0-6831 GCF_047462195.1 Synechococcus sp. R3-13
GTTCAGCAGTGTTCAGCGTAAATGTATCAGGTAGGTATTGTGGGCATAGCTGCTCCGAATGGCAGAGAAACAGCCCGAAGATTCTGAGCTCTCCTCTCCACTCTTGGCTGGTCACCCCCCAGAGCCGAGCTGCCGGGAAAGGGTTGAGCTGCTCTCTTGGGATTTCTCGCTTGTTTATGATGATCTCGTGTGGGTTTCCAAACGCGGGCTGCCCAGCTTTTCAGGGAAACGTAAGGGATCCCACTGTGGGGTTTGGAGTTCCCTATGGCGGATGAGTTGCCATTTACCTTAGATCAGCTCCTCATCGTGCGGGCAATTGCCCAGCAGGGTAGTTTTCGCCGTGCTGCCGATAGCCTGTTTGTCTCCCAGCCTGCCGTCAGCTTGCAAGTACAGAACCTGGAGCGACAGTTGGGGGTGGTGCTGTTCGACCGCAGTGGGCGCAAGGTGGAGCTGACGGATGCCGGGAAAGTGGTGCTGCAGTACAGCGAGCGCATCCTCAAGCTGTGCCGTGAAACCATCGAGGCGCTGGCGGATTTGCAAGAAATGGAGGGGGGGCATCTGGTTTTGGGGGCCAGCCAAACGGTGGGCACCTATGTCATGCCTTCTTTGATCGCCCAATATCACCGCCGCTATCCACAAATTTCCGTACAGCTCTTGGTGCAATCCACGCGGCGAATTGCCCAGAAATTGGTGGACGGCCAGTTGGACGTGGCCATTGTTGGCGGGGAGATCCCCTTTGAGCTGCAGCGGCACTTGAAGGTGATGGCTCTGGCGGAAGATGAATATGTGTTGGTCGGTGCTCCCGGGTGTGCCATCGACTCTCCGGCTCTTGTGGATCTGCTGGCTTTGCCCTTCATCACCTTGGATCCCCAGTCTTCCACTCGGCAAACCATCGATCGGGTACTGAATCGCCACGGCATTAACCCGGCCCAATTGAACGTGCGGCTGGAACTCAGCTCGATTGAGGCGATCAAAAATGCCGTCCAGGCGGGGTTGGGGGTGGCCTTTCTGTCCATGGTGGCAGTGGGATCCGATGTGGAACAGGGGCGGTTCCGGAAGCTGGCGGTGGAAGGGCTACAGATACGGCGTACCCTCTGGCTGGCTTTTAACCCGGAGCGCTATCAATCGCAGGCAGCCACTCGCTTCCTCCAAGGGCTGCTGACCCGCCAAGACTGGCTGAAAACTCCCCCGCCCCATTTGCAGTTGATCGGCTAAGTTGCGATGCGTTACGGCCTTTTCCGAGTTGATGGGATCCCAGGTAGATTCCGGTGGATTGAGCAGGATCCCTGTTCAAAGAGATACGAGAGATATTTCCGTATAGGTGCATTCGCTGTAGCCAATGCTGCTCCGGAAGAAACTGCATCTGCTGAATCTGTCTGTGTCTACTGACCCCAAGCCGATGACCAGGCAAACGCTGTTGGAACGACTCCCCTTGGCCCAGCGCTTGGCGGAGTTACAGGCCCGTGTTCAAGAGATCCCGCTGCACAGGGTGAAATTGGAAGGGTTGAACATCGCAGGGGCAGAGTCCTGCTGGGCTGCCTATCGAGACTGGGGAAAAGGGATCCCACTGCTGTTTCTGCATGGCTTTATGGCCACTCACGCCAACTGGTGGCCGCTGATGCAAGAGCTGGGAGACGAGTATCGCTGCATTGCCTTAGATTTGCTGGGGTTCGGGCAGTCTGGCCAACCGGCTTTGCGCTACGACATCGCTGCAGAAGTGGAGTTTGTGCGCGGATTTGTCCAAAGGCTGGGCCTAGCTGCTCCGGTTTTGGTGGGCCATTCCTTTGGGGGATGGGTGGCGGCAGCTTACGCCGTGCGGTATCCGCTGCGGGGGTTGGTTTTGTTGGCTCCTGCCGGGATCCGCGACGACAGCTTTGTGAGACGCTACAACCATTTGCGGCCCTTGCTCTGGGAAAGCGCTTGGGTGGATTGGCTGTTGCGGGCGATCGCTCCGCTGGCCCGCTGGTGGCATTGGGAAGACAAGCTGGCCCAGCTCTTGTGGTTGCGGGGATCCCTGCGCCAGCAGCCGGTCGCTCGGCAATTTCTCCGACAACGTCTGCGCCCACAAGCTGCTGTCGATACGGTTGAACGTTATCTCAACTACATTCAGGCCCCCACCCTGGTGATCGCCGCCGAACAGGACGACACCATTCCCCTCTGGCACTGCCAAACCTATGCCGAAGGGATCCCTGGGGCTCAGCTCAAGATCTTGCCCGGGGCCGGCCACGCCATCCCTGCCTTGCATGGGGAACAGGTGCTGCCCCTGATCCGGGAATTTCTCGACACAGCCCTTTCCGCCGAATGGGGGCTTTGAGCTGGGGTGTAGCGTAACGCCTGACTCTAGAATGGACGGAGAGCGTCTGCAAGACTCCGCAGTGTTGCAAAGCAACACCGCCAATCTCCTCACCACTGGAACAAACTCTACCTTGCATCCTTTGAGCGGTTCAATCCAACTGGAACTGATCAACTTGAGCGCATGAAAGCCGTAGTCATGAGTGTGCCCGGCGGGCCAGAGGTTCTGCAGCTTCGAGAAGTACCTGAACCTCAGATTCGCGGTGAGCGGGAGCTGCGCATCCGCCTGAGAGCAGCCGGCGTCAACCCCATCGACACCAAGCTGCGGCGACGGGGCACCTTTTATCCAGAAGAGATGCCGGCCATTTTGGGGTGTGACGGTGCCGGCATTGTGGAAGCCGTGGGATCCGGAGTTAGGCACTTTACAGTGGGAGACGAGGTGTACTTCTGCCACGGGGGTCTGGGCAGGCAGGCGGGGAATTACGCCGAGCTGATCGTGGTGGACGAGCGTTTTGTGGCTCCCAAGCCCAGAACTCTGAGCTTTGCGGAGGCTGCTGCTGCCCCGCTGGTGCTGATCACCGCCTGGGAAGCGCTGTACGACCGGGGGCGTCTCCAGGCCGGCCAAAGTGTGCTCATCCACGGGGGAGCGGGTGGAGTTGGCCATGTGGCCATCCAACTGGCCCGTCTACGGGGATCCAAAGTGGCCACCACCGTGAGCACCCCGGAAAAGGCGGAGTTTGTCCGTTCCCTAGGCGCCGGCTTGCCCATCTTCTACCGGCAGACAGACTTTGTGCGCGCCGTTTTGGACTGGACAGGGGGAGAGGGGGTGGATCTTGCCCTAGATACCTTGGGCGGCAAGCTATTGGAGCAGACCTTCCCCGCAGTGCGCGTGTACGGAGATATCGTCACCCTGCTGGCTCCGGCTCCGGAGACGGACTGGCGGGTGGCCCGCGACCGCAACCTGCGGGTGGGATTTGAGCTGATGCTCACCCCGATGCTGAAAAGCCTGACCAACGCCCAACAAAATCAGGCGGAAATCCTCAGGCAATGTGCCCGCCTCATCGACCAAGGCCAACTGCGGATCCAGCTCAGCCACACCTTTCCTCTGGCCGAAGCGGCTGCCGCCCACCGGTTGCTGGAGCAGGGATCCGTTCTGGGCAAAATTGCCTTAACCATCCCCGAGTAGGCATGCTGGAGAAAGCCCGTTGAGGATCTGCCCATGGTTGCTCCTCTCACCCCCCACCTGCTGGAGAACGAGAGCTTCTACGAAAATGCCCTCTGCTGGCTAGGGCGGCCCCAGACGGCCTATCGACTGTTGAGCGAAGCAGTTTTTCCTGCCATCTCCTCTTGGGTGCGGGGGGAGGTGGACAGCCGTTCTTTCAACCACTGGCAACTGGAAGATGTGCGCACCTTTCTGTATCCGGTGGTGGCCTTGGGAGACCAAGAAACCCTTGTTCTCTCCAGCGAAGCCCTGCTCCTCTGCGGCATCGGCAACTATTACAACCCCTGCGACTTGGCCATTGTGGTGTTCGTGCAGCAGCCCCAAGAGCTGTTCAGCCAACTGATGCAGCGCATTCGCCGGGCCGAAGCCACTATCAGCCGCGGGCCAGACGTGCGCATGCTCTCGGAACAGGTGAACCTGGCCAAGCGCGGACAAGACTACATCAACACCAAATATCTGGTCTGGCCCTACGCTCTTTCCGGTGCTGCTCAAGATACGCTAATTCAGCAGGGGATCAGCCTCATCCGTCTTTCCCCCCAAGAAGCCGCCTTGCCCTTTAAGGAATAGGTGGAGGACAATCTGCTCTGTCGGCGGAAGATAGGGATCCCCGTCCAAGCCCTTTTTCCATCTCTATCGTTTTTCATGGTCGATACCCACCTGCCCCCCTTGATCCAAGCGATGCTGGATCCCGCCTTCTACCCTCATCCGGTACAGGATCCCATTCGGCTTATTCAAACCCACATTTCCTATATTCTGCTGACAGGCGACTATGCCTATAAAGTGAAAAAGCCTTTGGACTTTGGCTTTTTGAACTTCACCACCCTGGAGAGGCGGCGCCACTTTTGCCAAGAAGAGCTGCGCATGAACCAGCGCGGTGCTCCCGGCCTTTATCTGCAAGTGTTGCCCATTGTCCAGACCGATGGCCGATTTCAGTTCAACAGCAGCGGCGAGCCCATAGAATACGCTCTGCAAATGCGGCAATTTCCCCAAGAGCAACTGTTCAGCAACCTGTTTGAGCGGGGAGAGCTAACGCCGTCCTTGATGGAGGAGCTGGGGCGGGTGGTGGCGACGTTTCATGCCCAAACCGAGACCAACGACTACATCCGCAGCTTTGGCCGGCCAGAACGGGTGCGAGAAGCCTTTGACGAGAATTACGCCCAAACCCAGCGCTACGTCGGCGGCCCACAAACAGCTCAGCAATATCGAGAAACCCAAGCCTACACCGATCGCTTTTTTGCTGAGCGGCAGGAGCTGTTTCAACAAAGAATAGAACAAAACCGCATTCGCGAATGCCACGGAGACCTGCACCTAGGCAACATCTGTTTTTGGGAAGGGAAGATCCTGCTTTTTGATTGCATCGAGTTTAATGAAGCCTTCCGCTTTGTGGATGTCATGTACGACATATCCTATGGGGTGATGGATTTGGATGCCCGCCATCGCCCCGATCTGGGAAACGCCTATTTGAACACCTACCTGGAAGAAACCGGAGATTGGGAAGGGTTGAAGATCTTGCCTATTTACCTCAATCGGCAGGCCTACGTGCGGGCCAAGGTCACCTCTTTTTTGCTGGAGGATCCCACTGCAGCAGAGGAAGCCAAGGCCACAGCCTTTAGCACCGCCGCCCGCTATTACCGTCTTGCCTGGGAATACACCCTCCCCAAGCGGGGGCAGTTGTTCCTGATGTCGGGATTGTCGGGATCCGGCAAAAGCACGGTAGCCCGCCACTTGGCCCGTCAGCGGGGAGCCATTCACATTCGCTCCGATGCGGTGCGCAAGCATTTGGCCGGGATCCCTCTGCGGCAACGGGGGGGGCCGGAGGTTTATACCCCGGAGATGACCGATAAAACCTACCGCCGCTTGGTGCAGTTGGGAGTGGAGCTGGCCCAGGAAGGCTACACCGTGATTCTGGATGCCAAGTTCGACCGGCAGGCGCTGCGGGGGATGGCCATTGATCAGGCCCAACGCCAAGGGATCCCACTGCGCATCCTCCACTGCTACGCCCCTGAACCTGTTTTGCGGGAGCGCCTGCAACGCCGCAGCCCAGCTCCTCAACCCCTCTTGGCTCCAGCTGGTTCCAGCGATGGAGATCAGCAGCACTCTGCCGACATTGCTGATGCCACCGCCGAGATGCTCTCCCAACAGCAGGCCCACTGGCAGGATTTTTCCGAGTCGGAACGGCCTTTTTTAAAGGTTTTGGATACCAGCCAAGATTGGCCATCTCAACTTCAGCAGGTCTAGATCTCGACTCAAACTGCACAAACTCGAGAAAATTGCTATCAGCAAGATGGATTTTGCCGTTTCTGGGCTAGAGGATGGCAGCAGCTTTTTTGGGCAGGGATCCCTTTCCAAAGTAGAGGTCAAAATTGGGTCTAAAGCTCTGTCCTATTGGTACGCAGTTCGCCTCGGCGGGCCATAGACCTGAGAGAGACGGTAGGCTGAGGGGCATGTTGACGTGTCTGTGCAGGCCCACCCTTTTCCCATCCCACTCGACCAGAACCAACCCCGTGCAGGAGGATCCAACAGTGAGCGATGTAACTCCAGATGACCTTCGCCTGATGCTCCTGTTCGAGGGCTTTCCTCCTGAGAGGCTAGAGCCGCTGGCCGGGCAAATGTCGTTGCGCTCCCACCCAGTCAATCAGGCCATCTTGTTACAAAATGACTGGGGTAACGCCGTTTATTTCATCCTGGAAGGGTGGGTCAAGATTCGCACCCATGATCTCGAAGGCCGGGAGATCACCCTCACCATTCTTGGTCCAGGGGAAATCTTCGGGGAAATGGCTGCTTTGGACGAAGCGCCTCGTTCTACCGACGTTGTAGCCCTAACAGCCACCAAAGTCGGTTGTCTGTCGGCCCAACACTTCCTGGCTTTTTTGGCTTCTGATCCTCAGGCCGGCATCCGCCTTGCTCAGCTCATGTCGCGCCGCTTACGGCAGATCAACCGTCGTCTGCAGTTGCGCGAGGCCAGTAGTACGGCCCGTGTTGCCGATATCCTGCTGTTCTTGGCCGAATCTCGTGGCCGGGTTAGCCGAAGTGGTGTAGAGATCCCCAACTTGCCCCATCGGGAGCTGAGCAGCCTCAGTGGCCTGGCTCGGGAAACGGTCACTCGCGTTCTGTCTAAGCTGGAGCAAGAGGAGCTGATCCGCCGGGATCGCACTCGAGATGTTCTCTGCATCCCCCAGATGGAGGCTTTGGAGAAACTGATTGGCTAAATTGGGGGTGCCACCAGTTGTCGAAAGCCCTCTCGGCATCGTAAGATAGTAAGCCCAGAGCCGGGATAGCTCAGTTGGTAGAGCAGAGGACTGAAAATCCTCGTGTCA
>NZ_JANSIO010000262.1:6841-19898 GCF_047462195.1 Synechococcus sp. R3-13
GTCTGGTTCCTGGCATCTGCTGTGGATGATGGGGCGGGCTTGGGTCAACGACCTGAGCCTTTTTACTATGCCGGTGATCAAGGGCAGAAATGCACAAAGGCCAAGGCGCTGGCAGTATCGTGCCTTAACACTGGAGAAAGCAGATCGTCCGAGTTAACAGCCAGAGAAGTTGCCCGCTAAAGTCGTCTTGACCAGATCTGGCCGTGGGGATAAGGGATCCCTTGATCGCCATTTCAAGGAGCTATGGTGTTCAACCCAAGAAGATTGAAAAAAAGGTTGTCCCTGGGCAGAAGCTGGCCAGGAAATCGGTCTGTGGGTCTGTAGCCACTAGCGAATGTACTGAGCCAAAGCCCGCGAAGAATATCCCACCCGCAACTTGCGCAGGGCATCCCGCTCGATCTGACGAATCCGTTCCCGCGTTAGGTTGAAGTGATCCCCCACCTCCCGCAGGGTTCTCGCCTGTTGCCCATCTAACCCATAGCGCAACTCCAGCACCTGCCTCTCAATCGGCTTCAGGGTTTGCATGGCAGAACGCACATCCTGCTGCATCGATTGCACGAGGATCCCTTGAAAGGGCTGCTCTTGCCGCTCATCTTGCAGCAAATCTCCAAGGCGGCTTTCTCCTTCCTGGCCGACCGGCACATCCAGCGACAGGGGCAAAGCAGCAGCCTGTTGGATCATGCGCAGTTTCTTGACTTTAATGCCCAGGGCTTCTGCCAGCTCCGCTTCGGTGGGCCGCCTCCCCTGCAACTTCATCAGCTCGCGGTTGGTGCGCTTGAGCAGGCGTACTTTGTCGACCATGTGTACCGGCAGGCGAATCGTCCGCGCTTGGTTGGCAATGCAGCGGGTAATGCCTTGGCGAATCCACCAATGGGCGTAGGTGCTGAAGCGAAACCCCCGTTCGGCATTGAATTTTTCGGTGGCCCGGATCAACCCGATATTGCCCTCTTGGATCAGATCCAAAAACGGCACCCCCCGATTGAGGTATTTTTTGGCAACACTGACCACCAGGCGCAGGTTGGCGTTGACCAGCTTGCGCTGAGCCTGCTCCCCTTGTCGGATGCGGGAGCGAAGAGTGGATACGGAAATCTGCAGGGCCTCGGCCAGAGCCTCATCGCTGGGATCCTCCCCCCGCCGTTGCCGCCATTCCTGCCGGGCTTGGTCGATGAGGAGCTTTTGCTGAATTTTGCGCGACAACTCGATTTCCTCAGCGTGATCGATGCGGGGCACGCGACCGATGGTATTCAGGTAATGATCGACAGCGTCTTCATTCAACCGGGATCCGCCGGCAACCGGCTCTGGATCAACTTCTGCAAGAGCATCTTGGGGGGCAGACTCAGGGTCGAACCAGAGATCGTCGAACTCCTGAGGCGAAGAGACAGAGTGTTCAGGATGAGGACGAGAAAAAACCACAGCCAGGTGAGGAGAGAACTTCATCTCCCAGTCTAAAAAGGTTTCTGCTGCTGCTGCGAGCGAAAATCGATCATGCCCCTCTTTTTTGTCCGGAGATTTTTCCGCTTGGATGCGGGAACAGCAGGGGTCCCGTCCGCCAAGTCTTTGCAGGCAAGGGGTCGCTCGCCAAAAAGCGGTAAGCGATTTTCGATCTAGACCTTGAGGTAAGCTTGTTTGTGAGCCGGTTAGCTCAACGGCTGCCGGGTGGGATCCCAGGAAAAGGGAACCTTGCCAGCTCAGGCTACCATGTGAGGATCCCTCAACTTCCTCAGTCTGGAAAAGAATATTTACGGCTTTCTGCTCCTATGGAGTCTAACGACCGGCACCATCCATCGGCCAACTTGATTGGGGAACGGGTGCGCTGGGTACGGGAGAAGCTGCAACTCACCCAAGATCAACTGGCGGGTCGCTTGGCCAAGTACGGTGTGCAGTTGGACTACGTCAAAATTGGCCAGGTGGAAAAGGGAAAACGGCGCGTCATTGACAAAGAACTGGTGGCCTTTGCCAAGGCGTTGGGGGTATCGGTCACTTGGCTGCTGAGCGGAGATGAATCCCACCTGTAGCGGCCTGCGGGAAAGTACATCCGATACAGGGATCCCGAACAAAAGGACGTGAAGATACTTAAATACCTTGTACTCTCGGACGTGATCTCAGTCATTTTCCGTGTAAACACGGTAGGCTGGACTCATGAATAGATTGGCTTGAGGCCAAACCCCAGCTTTTCCTTGACCATCCGCGGGGGTGGGAAAAGCAGAGAGATACAGCGCCGCGCCGGAAGTACGGGTTTTTCCAACAAGGATCGGGATCACAGGCTTCTTCACCTAAACTTGATATTGTTGACTTGGCGTTAAGCTGCCGCCGTCTATCTGGCCGTCTATCTGTTTGTGTAAGGTTTGCCGATGCTCTCTTTCTTCTTCAATTCCAGCAAGGCCAACAACCGACAAACCGGAGGCCACCGTGTGCCTGCTGCGAGCAAAACCACAGGCACGCAACGGATCCCTAACTAGCAACCGCCTTTCTGCCCCCCATGAGGTGCTCAAGCAGGAGAAGCAGAGGAAGCGGGAGCAAGAGTTTACCGAAATGGAGCAAAACATCAATCGCATTCCCTACTTCTACCAAAAAGCAGACATGCCCCTGGAGATGCGGCAAATTCTGACCTACCGTAAGCTGATGGAGCTGGACTACTTTACCCCACAGGCGGCAAAAGAGCTGCTCAAGCAATGGCAGCAGCAGGAAGAGCAAGAACGCCGTCGGGCTTGAGAAAAGGACTACCTCCAGCAGAGTTTGGGCAGCCGAACCCTGGCAAGTGGGCTTGTTGAGCCAAGAGTTCCCGGTCTACGGGTAAAGGCCGCGATCCTGTAGGGCTTGCGCCACTCGGCCTACCCCCAGGGTGTAGGCAGCCAGTCGCAGCGACACTTGCCGCCGTTCAGCCTCTTGCACCACCCGTTCAAAGGCACGTACCATCAGACCTTCCATCTCTTGATTGACCCGCTCCTCATCCCAGAAGATGTAAGAGAGTCCCTGCACCCACTCCAGATAGCTCACCACTACCCCACCGGCATTGGTCAGAATATCCGGCAATACCTGGATCCCTCGCGATTCCAAAATCCGGTCGGCGGCGAGAGTGGTTGGCCCGTTGGCAGCTTCTGCCACGATCCGGGCTTGAATTTGGTGGGCATTGGCTTCGGTAATTTGGTTCTCTAGAGCAGCAGGGATCAACACGTCCGCTTTTTGCACCAGTAGGTCGGCGTTGCTGATGGGCTCAGCCTGTGGAAAGCCCGCCATGCGGCCTCCCTGTTCCTTCATGTAAGCTTTGAGGGCGGGGATATCCAGTCCATTAGGATTGTAAAGGCCCCCAGAACTGCCGGAAACCGCCACAATCTTAGCTCCCGCCTCATGCAGCAAGCTGGCCGCTGCTCCACCCACATTGCCAAAACCTTGGATTAACACCGTTGCCCCTGCCAGGGATCCACCGCGTCGGGCCAAGGCTTCCCGTACCGTGATCATCACCCCCCGTCCGGTGGCCAGTTCTCGCCCCCGAGATCCCCCAATCGAGAGAGGTTTGCCCGTCACTACTCCCGGCACCGCATGCCCGACATTCATAGAATAGGTATCCATCATCCAGGCCATCTCACGGGCAGAAGTTCCCATGTCTGGAGCGGGGATATCCTCTGCAGGGCCGATATCCTTGATCAGCTCGCTGGTGTAACGGCGGGTAATGCGCTCCAGCTCCGAGACCGAATAACGCCTCGGATCGATAGGGATCCCCCCTTTGGCCCCACCGTAGGGAATGCCCATAAGGGCACATTTCCAGGTCATGAGCATCGCTAAGGCCGAGACCTCTTCAAGGGTGACCGCGGGATGGTAGCGGATCCCCCCTTTGTAGGGGCCGAGAACGTTGCAATGCTGCACCCGATGGCCCGCCAGCACTTGGATTTGTCCGTTATCCAGCCGCACGGGGATCGCCACCGTCACCACTTTACGGGGGGTGCTGAGGATCGCCACCCAGCCGGGATCCAGCTTCAGCTCGCCAGCTGCCCAATCCAGGTAGCTACAAGCCTGGGCAAAGGGACAGATGTGGGCGGGAGAGGGAGGGGCAGAAGAGGCCAGCGCAGGACTTGCAGCCATGGCGAAGAGAAGCAAGGGCTGTTTCCACACTATACCGCCGGGAACCGGAGAGGAACGTTTTGTAGCAAGCGTTACAAATAATTGAGGATCTGGATCAAGACGAAACAGAGGCCGGCACTGGCCAGGGGCACGGTCAGGTTATCCAACCCCCACCAAGAGAACACCTCCAGCCCCATAGCCATCCCTCCCACCAAAAGGCTCACTCCGAGCAAAGGGAGAGAGAAGCCAAAGTACCCCAGCAGCAGAGCCGCGATCACCAAGCTGCTCACTGCCCACATGGTCAGGGATCCCTCCCAGCTTTTTTGAAGGGATCCCAGTTGGTAGGGGTGTTTGCCCCAAGTTTTGCCCACCAAGCCCGCCAGGGCGTCGGCCCACGTCATCACCAATATGCCGATCACCGCGAAAACCTGTCGCTGTGGCCGCCAAAACCAAAACAGCAACAGACCAATGCTGATGGCGTAGAAACAGGTGCCAAAGCTGCGGCGACCGACCCCATTTAAGCTGGGCAAGATGGCCACTCGGTAGGAGAGCAGCGCCAAGCCGGCGAACACCAGAGAGAATCCCACCCCCAGCCAGCGGGGCACTTGCAAGGCCCAAGCCAACAAAATGATATTGCCCACGCCGATGTGGATGACCTTACGCACCCATTCCCCGTCCACCTGGCGGGAGCGCAACCATTCCGCAAAAGCGAATACGGAGGCCAGCCAGAGAGCATAGCAAGCAAGCTGCTGAGGCAGGCCCATGAAACGGCCTCAGAGGGTTTTCAAGTAGCTGAGCAAATCCGCCATCTCCTGGGGATCCGGCTGGAACTGGGGCATGGGAGGCGTTTTGCCACCGGTCACTTGCTGAATGATAAACCGATCCGAGCGGCGGCTGCTCACCCCCCGCAGACTGGGCCCCACTCGCCCATCCGCTTCTTCTCCGTGGCAGGCGGCACAGTTGAGGGCAAACAAGGATGCACCATGGCTAACCTGCCCCTGTAAGCTGAGGACGGCTTCCGTGTAGGGATCCAGACGAGCCTCAGCACTTAGCCAAGCCCAGGTCAATATCGCCAGCCCTAGGCCGAGGAGGGCAAGACCCAGCCGAGTTTTCTGAGCCCAGACACTTGTAAAGAATCGCTGCAAGGATTTGAGGAAGGGTTGTAAACGCTGTTGGGATGAAGGCTGAAGTCGCTTTTGCTCAAAGCCGACGCAACTGCCAGTTGATGACTGGCTGCTGCGGGATTGAGTGGTCTCTGAGAGGGAGGGAGACACAGACAACGCTGAGAGAAACCGTTTCAATCTTTTACATTTCAACCAACACGATAACCCAGGAGCCCTTTCCTGCCAATAATCTGTAAAGGTATTTACTTTTTCTTAATGGTTGGCTGGGCCACGTGAGACTTTGATCCCTCTGAGGGGGAACGGTTGGGAAAGAGCCGCCCCATCACCTCCGCTTGGGCCCAGGGATCCCGGTTGAGGCTGTGGATGGCATTGGCCCATGGAAAGTGCGCCTGCAGGCGGCGGTAGAGAGATAAATTACCATAAATGACGACCGCTGCCACCCGCTCCCGATGCTGTTGCAGCCAATCCAGCACATAGTTGGGCAAGGGATTCCCAAGGAAACCTTGGAAAATCAACCCTGGGGCGTTGTCTAGAGCGGCTTCCAACCAAGGCAGGGGGGTAAGAGCATCGCTGAGCACAGGAAGCATGCCTAAGGCAGCCGGAACATGCAGGGCGGGAGATTGCAACTGCACATCGGCAGCACCCAAGGGGGGATCCTGCCAGATCCAGTTCAACCATCCGGGCTCTGCGGGCGGGCCGAGGGGCCGGCCTCCTTCCACGCCACCACGGGCCATAGCCGCTTGACAGGGAGCAATATCCTTCTCGGCCAAGAGGGATCCCAGCTGTGCGGCTCTGTGCAGAGCAGAGGTCAGGTGGGAGCGCCTGTTGAACAACTTTCCCAACGCCGTTCGCGTCCGCGGAACGGAGTCCTTGTCCTTGGAGATGGGATCCCCCAACAGCAAAGGCTTCAGTTGCTCGGCTGGAGAGCCACGGTTGAGGGCTGGATCTGTGGGATCCTTGGCCCCCATCCATCCGCCAAGGGCGCTGAAGTCGGTTTCTGCCAGGGCCGGCCACACCTGTTGGAGGAGAGCTGAGGCGGCGGGTAGGAGTCGCTGTTTGGCCCGCAGCACCCGCGTCACCGACTGGGCAAGCTGGTCTGTGCTGAGGGATCCCTGTTGCACCGCTTCCAAAACGGCTGCCAAGGATGCCATCGGATCGGGGGGGGCCAAAATTAGGTCGGCACCGGCCTGGAAAGCCCGCACGGCCAATGAGTTGGGCCCGTTAGCATTGGCCAGCTCTGCCAAGCAGCCTTGATCGAGGCTGTCCACAACAATAAGCCCGCCAAACCCCCATTCCTGGCGCAGCAGTTGGGTTAGCCGCCCCGGCAGCAGGGTGACAGGCCAGCGCTCATCCCACTCCGGCAGCACCACGTGGGAAACCAAGATCGCCCCCACCTGCTCCACCAAACCTCGAAAAGGCAGCCAAGGTCCCTCTTGGAGCTGGGCTAGGGTCAGGGTTAATCGGGGGCACCAGGGGGTGTCTGTTGTCTTTGGGGATGGCTTCAGTCCGGCCTGAACCGGATCCCTCCAGCCTTTGCCCGGAAAAGAGCTGGCCGTGGTCAGGATCCCTTCTGGAACCGCTTGCTCACATCCGCGCACAAAAGCTCGCGCCAGTTGCAAAGCAGACAGGGGATCCTCCGCCAGCGCCCCTTCCCCCAGCGGCTCTGCCACCGGGCTGAGCAACCAATTGATGCCGATGGCCGCCGCCTCCCGCGCCGTAATCCGACCCCACTGTTCCGCCCAGCGTTCTGCCTCTGATCCCAGACGGCTCAACCCCAGGGGATGGGGAAAAGAGGTAGCCCCCTGCAGGGCCAGCCCCCGCCCGACCTCGGCTGCCACCAAAAGGGGCAGAGCCGCCCAAGACTGGGCCTCCTCGATCAGCAGCAGGGCCTCGGCCACGTGGCCATCCGTGAGCCAGATGCCCCCGATCCCCACCTCCTGGATAAGCCGTTTGAGGATCTCTCGGGGAGGAGACTGGGATCCCAGACGGGCCGAGACCGGCACCACCAACAGTTGGGCTACCTGCCGGGCTAGGGATAAGGGTCGATCCAGTTCCTCGAGCGGAGATCCGGAAACACTCATAGGCACAGCCGAAAGTTCGTCAGCAAGGGGAACTGCTCCCTTTGCAGAAACGCAGATCATGATAGCCACTCCTGCCGGTTGCGGCTCGCAGCGGGCTGTTGAGGGCTAACGAGAAAGCCGACAACGGTCACAGGTGCCACAGGGCAGGCCGGGCTGCTCCCCAGGGTAGCCAAAATAGGGCAAGATCGCCTGCCACCGACAGCCGCGGGCGTGGATGAGGGCTTCCATCCCTTGCCAGGGATCCTCTCGTCTTAAAGGCTGCCAACGGCGGTGCAACACCTGAAAGTGAAAGGGATCCGGCCAGTGCAGGCAGCCCATCTCCTGCAATAGACCCAGGGCCACCCGTACCTCTCCAGGCGGCAGGTCGGCGTAGGATCCCTGCTGGGGTAGGGTTTGGAGCAGGTGGCGTGCTCGGGCCTGAAGGCGCTCCTGCTGGGAATAGAAATAGGCCTGGCGCCGGCGATCGCTGGGATCCAGCAGGCCCGTCGGCTCCGAGAGCAGCATCAGGGCCCGGCAAGGGCCACCATCCCGACCGCCTCGTCCCACCTCTTGCAAATAATCCATCAAGGTGGGCGGGGGATGAAAGTGCAGTACCCAACGCACGTCCGGCTTGTTGATGCCCATGCCAAGGGCGTTGGTGCAGACCAGAAAGCGCAGTTCCCCCTGCAGCCAGGCCCGTTCCAGCCGACGGCGGGATCCCGCTTCCAGCCCCCCGTGATAGGTGGCGGTTTTTAGGTTCTGTCGGCCCAGCCACTCGGCCAGCTCTTCCCCATCCCGCCGGGTGCGCACATACACCAGACCCGAGCCGGGATTTTCCCCCAGGAATCGCAGCAGACGGCGACGACGATGCGCCGGGCTCCAGGCTATCGCCACATTGAGGGAGATATTGGCCCGCAGGGGATCGGCGCGAATGTGCTCCGGATCCCGCAGCTCTAGGATTTGGCTGAGGCGGCTGCAGGTTTGGGGGTCAGCCGTGGCGGTAAAAGCGGCAATGGGAAAGGAGGGCTTCACCGGGGTCAGAGCCGGGCGCAGCAATCCCAGACGGCGGTAGTCGGGCCGGAAGGATCCCCCCCAATGCACCAACGTGTGGGCCTCATCCACGATCAGGCCGTTGATTTGCACCTGAGGCTGTTGCAGCCGTTGCCAAACGGGGGGGCTGAATAGAGTCTCCGGCCCCAAATAGAGCAGGCGCAGTCGGTTTTCCTCAAGGGCCTTCAACACCCGCTTGCGCAGGGCCGGATCCAGTTCGCTGTGGAGACAGGCCGCCGGCAGCTTGCGTTTCCAAAGATCCTGAACTTGGTCTTCCATCAGGGCGATCAGGGGTGAAACCACCAGCATCACCCCCCTTTGCAGCAGAGCTGCTAGCTGAAAGCACAGGGATTTGCCAAACCCCGTCGGCAACACCACCAGCGCGTCGCGCTTGTCCAGCAGAGCCTGGATCACCTGATCCTGCGGTGGGCGCAGCGTCTCGTAACCCCAGTGTTGCTTGAGGGCCTGTTGGATTTGCTGCCAATCCTGCAAACGGCAACCCCCTTTTCAACAATTTCCTTCAGCAATCTACAGCGATTTCGGGAGAAGCTGTCTTATAGGCTATTTCAAATCCCACTGAACCTGCTAGCTCCCCTCTCCCAAGGGGTGAGGGCGCAGAGGATCGGCCCCACCGGCTTGCCTGTAGGGGATCCCTGTCACACCTATCCCCGTGTCCAGGGGGCTGGGATCAGGATCCCCGGCAGAGAAGGGATTCTCACCTGCTGCATGGGTGAAGCTGCATGGGTGAAGGTGTCGATGGCGGCGGGCTTGTGCGATCCTAGAGCTGGGACTTCCCGCCTGCTTCGATACTTTTCCCATGACTGCCCTCGACTCCTCGCGCCTGCTCCAGCCCAGAACGGCCTCTGTTCACCGTCGCACTGGAGAAACGGATGTCCAAATTCATCTGAACCTGGATGGCAGCGGGCGCCATGAGATCGATACTGGGATCCCCTTTTTGGATCACATGCTGGCCCAGCTCAGCACCCACGGGTTGATCGATTTGCAGATCAAGGCCATAGGGGATCTGCACATCGACGATCACCACACCAACGAAGATGTGGGCATCACGCTGGGACAGGCTCTGGCGCAGGCTTTGCAGGATCGGCGGGGCATTCATCGCTTCGGCCATTTTTGGGCGCCTTTGGATGAAGCCCTGGTGCAGGTGGTGCTGGATTTTTCGGGTCGCCCTCACCTCAGCTATGGCCTGGAGCTGCCCACAGAGCGCATTGGCCGCTACGAAACCCAGTTGGTGCGGGAGTTTTATCAGGCGGTGGTCAACCACGCCCAGCTTACCTTGCACATTCGCCAAGCTGCCGGTCTCAACGCCCACCACATTGTCGAGGCCAGTTTTAAGGCGTTTGCCCGTGCCCTGCGCATGGCTGTAGAACGGGATCCCCGCCGACAAGAAGGGATCCCCAGTTCGAAGGGAGTACTCTAGGCATGAACTGGCCACGGAGACTGTTGGCCTTGGCTCTGGGATTGGGGACAGTTTTCTTCGGTCTGGGCCAGATGGGGGGTGCAGAGCGCTTGGGGGTGTTTCTGCCGCCTTTGATTGAGTTCTCTTTGCCCGTGGAGGATCTGGCCCGGTTTGCCCACAATGGCGCGGTAAGCCGGCAGTTGGATTTTTATCTGCGGCGGCTTACGCCAGAGCAGCAGGCAGCTTTGGCAGATTTGCTCACACGCGATTTTGATCCCAGCACCTCTGCGCACTACTTTGATTCGAGACCTGAGGCCAGAACGGATCCAACTGGCCTCGTTCGCGACGGCGGTGCGGAGCACTTTCCCGTGAGAAGTGTCTTGAGCTGAGGAGCTGAGAAGAGGGCTGGCTGCTATCTTTTCGGATTATTCCCTTTGGTTTTGCTGAATCTCTGCCCATGCTGCTGTTGCTGACCAATCTGAGCGCCGTTTTGCTGTTTTTGCTCTGCCCCTGGTGGGTGCTGAGGCGGGAGTTCGGCGGCACAGGGGTGCTGGCAGGAACCTTTGGCCTCATCGACCCGCAGCAGTTGGGGATCCCGGATACTTTGGCGGTGGGTTGGATCCCAGGGTTGAGCTGGGCCTGGGTGCTGTTGGCGCTGTTGTCGTGTCTGGCCCTGGGGATCAAAGAGCGGCAAGTGCGGGCCCGCTGGCTGTACAGCTTGGGGGTGGGCGGTCTAGTTCTGTTTGGGCTGGGCTTGCTCTGGTTTTATGGGGCAGTGGGGGCGGTGAACAGGGCGGCCCTGGCGGAAGGGATCCCGCCAACTCGGTTGCCGTTGCGGCGGTTCAGCCCTTCTTTGGCCAGCTATGCCAGCTTTGCCTATGCCCTGCTGCTGTTGCTGCTGGGGCGGCTGCAGTTGCCGGGGGGAAAAGCCTTTTTGGTGCGGCGGCGGCAGATCATCGTCCCCCTGACTGCCTTGGGGGCGGCGGTGGCAGCAGGGGCGGTGGTGGTGGGGTTGCTGCGGCCCGGCCTGGGCTCCTCGCCCGATTCGCCTTTTTTTGTAAAGCTAAGCACCAAACTGGACTTGATCACCTACACCTTTCAGGTGCTGTTTAGCCCCATCACTCATCTGCCCGGGTTGTTCCAGAGTTTGCTGCTGGCCACTCCTCTGATTTTTACGGGGTTGGCGGTGGCCTTTGGCTTTCACGCGGGCTTGTTCAACATCGGCGCGCCGGGACAACTGACGATGGGAGCCATTGCCACCATGCTGGTGGGGGTATACCTGCCGGGGCCAGGTTGGCTGACTTTGCCCCTCTCGGTTTTGGCGGCGGCTGCCGGTGGAGCCCTTTGGGGTGGGATCCCCGGTTGGCTCAAGGCCCGCTTCGGCACCCACGAGGTCATCAACACGATCATGATGAACTACATTGCCGCCTCAATCTTCTTGTTTTTAATTTCGGCCAACCAGTACCGTTTTTTCGGCTATCCGGTCACTTTGCCCTTCAAGGCCCCCGGCCCAGAAGCCCGTAGCTACGAAATTCGCCCCGAATCGCGGCTGCCCTCGCTGCTGGAGTTGCTGGGGCTACAGGGATCCGGCCCCGGGACGCTGTCTTGGGCTTGGCCCTTGGCCCTGTTGGCCGGGGTGGGGTTTTACCTGCTCTGCAGAGGCTGGCCCCTGCAAAGACGATGCATCGGATCCCTGGCGGCAGGGCTGGGGGGATATCTGCTGGGGGGCATCTTGCCCGGTTGGCCGGTGGAGGTGCCCACAGGGTTGGCCGCCATCCGCTTGAACGGGGCCTTTTTGATTGCGCTGCTGGCGGTGGCAGTGGTGAATGTCTATCTGTGGGGAACCTTGGAGGGCTATGAGCTGCGGGCCATGGGCTTTTCTCCCAGAGCGGCAGAATATGCCGGGGTGGACTTGGGCCAAAAGCAAATCTGGGCCATGGCCATCTCCGGCGCCTTGGCGGGGCTGGCTGCAACCCACTATGTTCTGGGGGCCGGCCTCGAAGAATACCGCCTCAAGCAATCCTTGCCTGCCCAGGTCGGTTTTGATGGCATTGCGGTGGCCCTGATGGGGCAAAACTCTCCTCTGGGCATCGTCCTCACAGCACTGCTGTTTGGGGTACTCTTGACGGGGGGGCTGCGGCTCAATCTGGAATTGGGGATCAGCCGAGAATTGGTGACCGCTCTACAAGCTTTGATCGTCTTGTTCATTGCAGCAGGTGGCCTGTTGCCCGGCTATTTCACGGATCCCTTGCAGGCAGCCCAGGTAGAAATGGACTGCGATGAACGCTCAACTTGAGTACCCCTGAGCGGAGATCTCGCTTGCGCTGGCGTTGCAGAGCACTATGGCAACTCTGTTTTGGGCTTTGATCCCGGCTACCCTGCGCTCCACCACCCCTCTGTTGCTCACGGCCTTGGGGGGCATGTACTCGGAACGCAGTGGCGTGGTCAATATTGCCCTGGAAGGGATCATCTTGTTTGGGGCTTTGGCGGCGGCAGTGACCACCCAACGCCTGGAGGCTCCCCTTCTGGCGCAAACTCCAGCAGCCCAGGTGGGTTGGATCCCTTGGGTGGGTCTGTTGGCCGGGGCCTTGGGGGGAGTGGCCATTGCCTTTGTGCATGCGCTGATGTGCATCCGCTACAGAGCCGATCAAATTGTCAGCGGCACCGCCATCAACCTGTTGGCCATGAGCGTGCCTTCGCTGGTGCTGCAATCCTTCTACGGCAACACCACCAACTCTCAGGAAATTGTCAATCGGCTGCCGTTATGGCATGGGTTTAGCCCCTTGGTGTACCTGGCCTTTCTGTTGGTGCCGATCTCCTGGTGGTTGCTGTTCAAAACGCCCTGGGGCTTGCGGCTGCGAGCGGTGGGAGAGCATCCTCAGGCTGCTGCCACCATGGGGGTGGATGTCCTGGGTATGCGCTACGCGGCGGTGCTGCTCTCCGGCTTGTTGGGGGGCCTGGCGGGGGCTTATCTTTCCATCGGCTTTTTGAACCAGTTTGTCCGCAACATGTCAGCAGGAAAGGGCTTTATCGCCTTGGCAGCGATGATCTTCGGCAAGTGGCATCCCTTCGGGATCTTGGGCGCAACGCTGTTGTTTGGAGCCACCGACGCCCTGGCCATCCAACTGCAGGGAGGAGATGTGATGCCGCCCGTGTTGATCCAGGCTTTGCCCTTTGTGTTGACGATGGGGGTTCTATCGGGAGTGCTGAGCCGCACCCGCCAAACCCGCCCGCCGGCTGCCCTGGGCAAAATCTACAGCAACTGAAAGAGAGCCGAGAGACAACCCTTTCTAGCGCACAGTCATGATGGTCATCTCGATTCAAACTAGGACACTGCACCCACACCT
>NZ_JANSIO010000262.1:19908-36340 GCF_047462195.1 Synechococcus sp. R3-13
GCTGGGAGCCTCGCTATCGGTGGACAGTTCTGCCGACTATTTCGAGGTGAGCCTGCGCTGTGTGGCTGCCGATTTCCCGGAGTTGCTGGATTTGCTGGCGGAGATATTACGGGATCCCAGTTTTCCTGAAGAGGAGGTGGCGCGAGAGCAGGCGTTGATGCTGCAGGCCATCCGCGCCCAACAGGAACGGCCCTTCAGCTTGGCTTTCGAGCAGGTGCAACAAGCCCTCTATGGGGATCATCCCTACGCTCTGCCGGGGTTGGGACGGCTGGAAACGGTGGGATCCCTGACCCGCGAGGATTTGGTAGCCTATCACGCGGCCTACTGTCGTCCCAATGGAATGGTGATGGTGGTGATCGGCCCAGAGCCGCCGGAGCAGATGGCTGCCCAGGTGGAAGCGGCTTTGGGAGACTGGGTTGTTCCCGGCCCCTCTCCAGAGGATCGGGATGTTCCCCTGCCCCCTCTGAGGGATCCCCAACTGCTGAGGTTGCCCCAGCCCACTCAGCAGACAACAATCTTGATTGGGTTTCGCGGATCCCCTGCTGCTTCTGCGGATTATCCGGCCCTGAAGTTGCTGGCCACCTACTTGGGCAGCGGTCTATCCAGCCGTCTGTTTGTGGAACTGCGGGAGCGCTGTGGCCTGGCCTATGAGGTCTCGGCTTTTTTTGCCACCCGCCGGGATCCCGCCCCTTTTGGGGTTTACATGGGCACTGCAGCAGAGAACACCCAGGTGGCTCTGGAACGCCTACAAGCAGAAATCCACCGTCTGCAGGCCAATCCGCTCGACCTGGCAGAGGTGGAAATGGCGCAGCGCAAACTTCTGGGCCAATACGCCCTCAGCAAACAAACCAATGCCCAGGTGGCTCAACTGGCGGGCTGGTACGAGATTTTGGGCTTGGGCATGGAGTTTGACCGGCAGTATTTGCAGAGGGTCAGGCAACTCACCCCAGAGCAGCTCCATCAAGCCGCAAAAACCTACCTGACCAACTCGGCCATTGCTCTGGTGGGGCCGGAAGCCGCCTTGGCAGAAGTTGAGCCGGTGTTTTATGGTCGTTTCGATTCAAACTAGGACACTGCACCCACACCTAAAACGTTGGTCGCGTCGGCGTTGCGGAACAGTAATGCACTCGGCCAAAGGCTTTCCTCAATGGCCCAGGCATCTCACCCTAGACTGAACACCGCAGTCTAGAAATGGTCTAGAAACAGCTTAGAAACCCTCGGAAAGGCAGAGGGGCGCCAAGATGGGCTCCGGGGAACTCCCCAAAACAGGGATCCTCTCATGGGCAGCAATATCAAACTGGCTCGGTTGCTGGCTTTGGCGGCAGTTAGCGGTTGATCGGGGTCGATTGTACGCCCCTGCTGGGTACGCTAGTTCTGGACGCGATTCTCGGTGTGGGCCTGTTGGCTCCCGCCTCAGCAGTCCAGATGGGGCAAAGTCTGTCCGGTAGGGATCCCCATTTAGGTTTATTCTGGACTTAGCCATCTTTCCAGAGTTGCACCTCAGCTTGTGCGGGATCCAGAGTCGAAAATGGTTTCACCCTATCGGGATTCCGGCAGTTGCCAACCCTGGAGGCTCTTGTTCCGAGCAGTCGGTAAATCTATGTTAGGGGGGGATGAAAACCATGGACATTGATCTTCGTCCGCTGATCGTTTTGTCGCCCATTGTTTTGGTGGTTGCCTGGGCTGCTTACAACATCATCAAGGCTGCCATCAAGGGGGAGGCCAAGCTCTTCGGCGAAAGAGGCAACAACCCCTTTGGCAGAGGGGGGAGCTGAACGTGCGGATCCGCTCACAGCCGGCAGGCTCAGTATGCTAGGTGAGGAGACCCAGGCAGCGGTAACGCCCTCCGAGGGGACAAGCCCAAAATCCGCTGATGTGATTGTTATTGGGGCCGGAGTGGCCGGCTTGGTGTGTGCAAGGCAACTGCTGCGGGCAGGGCTCCAGGTTCTGGTGCTGGAAAAATCGGCAGGCTTGGGCGGGCGCATGGCCACCCGTCGAGTTGAACATGCTGGACAAACGGTGCCGGTGGATCATGGAGCTCAATACCTGACCGCCGACTCGGATGGCTTTCATCGCTGGGTGAAGGAGCTGCTGGGCCTGGGGCTGCTGACGGAATGGACACGCTCGCTGCATGTGCTGGATCGAGAAGGGCTGCGCCCGGAGGATCCCAACGATGAAAAACCGCGCTATGTCTGCCCTCAGGGCATGACGACGCTGGCCAAACACCTGGCTGCCCCGCTGTCGGTACACACCCAAACTCGTGTGGTCAGCCTCAAACCTTTGGTAACCACCTGGCAATTGAAAGCGGAGAACGGCCAATGCTACGAGGCTGCTGCCTTGGTGGCGACAATCCCGGCCCCCCAGTTGCTGCCTTTGCTCCGCGAAGGGATCCCCCCGGCTGATAACCTGTTGTCTCTGCTGGGATCCGCCCAGTATCAACCCTGCCTTGCGGTTTTGGCGGGCTACTCCGAGAACATACCGCCACCGCCCTGGAAGGGGATCAAGTGCTTGGAAGATCCAATGTTGGCCTGGCTGGGACTGGACAGCAGCAAGCGCCTGCAGCCGCTCCCGCCTGTGGTGGTCTTGCATGGGGGGGCGGAGTGGTCATCTCTGTACCTGGAGGCCAGCCCACCTGAGCTGGAAAAGGCCGGTCGAGAATTGCTGGCCCACGCGGCCCAACGGCTGGATCCCTGGCTGGCTTCGCCACAATGGATGCAGGTGCACCGTTGGCGCTACGCATTGCCTTTGGAAACCACGGGATTGGCCAGCCTAAGCACCCGTATTCCCGCCGCTGAGGGATTGCCTTTGGTTTGTGCCGGCGATTGGTGCGCCGGAGGGCGCGTAGAGGGGGCTTGGCTCTCAGGACACAATGCCGCCAAAACCTTGCTCGAAATGCTTTCTGGGAAATGAGGGTATGCACAGGCCGACCCGGTCGGCAGGGCAAGTGCCTGACCTGGCGCAGGACAGAGATGACGGCAAGACCACTGGGAGGGTAGGCTGAGGGCCGCTGAGAATTTCCACCCTCTGGGCCGGGGAGTGTGTCAAGCTGAAAGGGTGGATCCCCTGGCAGGTACTCTCCTCTCCATTTATGCCCAGAACCTGCACAATCTACCGTCGGGCGCAATTTGCCGCCAGCCACCGGTACTGGTTGCCCGAGCTCTCAGAAGCCGAGAACTTGGCCCGCTTTGGCCCCAATGCCCGTTTTCCCGGCCACGGCCACAACTACGTGCTGGAGGTGGGCATGAGTGGCGAGGTGGATGACTACGGGATGGTGCTCAACCTCTCGGATGTAAAGCAAGTGATCCGGCAGCGGGTGATTCAAGATCTCAACTTTGCCTATCTGAATCAAGCTTGGCCGGAATTTGCCCAAACCTTGCCCACCACCGAGTTTATCGCCTACGCGATTTGGCAACGCCTGGCCGAGGCTCTGCCCCTGACCAGCGTCCGTCTGTACGAGGATCCCGAACTTTGGGCCGATTACCGAGGAGAAGCCATGCAAGCCTACCTGACGGTTGCCACCCATTTCAGCGCTGCCCACCGTTTGGCTCTGGATCACCTGAGTTTTGAAGAAAACAGCGCCATTTACGGCCTCTGTGCCCGTCCCCACGGCCACGGCCACAACTACGGCCTGGAAATTACCGTCAAGGGATCCATCCATCCGCGCACGGGGATGATCGTGGACTTGGCAGCCTTGCAGCAGGTGATCGACGAGTGGGTGGTGAAGCCTCTGGATCACACCTTTTTGAACAAAGACATCCCCTACTTTGCCCAGGTGGTGCCCACCGCCGAAAACATTGCCCTCTACATCCAGCGGCTGCTGACTCTGCCCCTGCGGGAGCTGGGGGTGCAGTTGCATCGGGTTCGCCTGCAGGAGAGTCCCAACAACAGCAGCGAGGTCTACGGGGAGTTTCCGCTGGAAGAGCTGCTCAACTCCTCAGAAGGACAAGATGTGGCTTCTTCCGCTTCTGGCAGCCGTATTGCCATGCAGGGCTGATGCGGCCATCATGTTGGATCTGGTTAAGCTGAGCGGGCAAATTCCTGCGTTCACCCGGCACCTGCAACAGGAGTCGAAAGCCAGCCAAGAACGCCTCCGCCAAGTCTGGCAAGTTTTCGAGCGCTGGCAGCAGGAGCCGCAGGTTTGGCAGTCCCGCTGGGTGGAGTGGGGATCCCATCTGTCGTTTGTTTGCGCCAGCCCCGCCGAGCCGCCGGAAGCCTGGGGATCCCTGCCCAAGGTCGAGCCTCTGCAGGGGCGACACACGGTGGTGGCCACGGATGGATCCCAGATTTTGCCCAGTCACCACGAGATTGCCTACTGCTCGCTGATCAATGTTGGGCGCGTGGTTCTCCACTACGGCACCCAGGAGTGGCCGCTCCTGGACAGCCAGCCCCTGCTGCTGTATGGAGATGGGCCCCTTGCCCAGCAAAACCGCTCAGACTCCCCTCTCTCGGAACCGCGGGCAGAAGGGTTGCCGAGGGCCCCCCTTAACCGGCGAGACTCTCGCCCGCAGCGCGCTCCAGGTGAACGCAATCCTACCAGCGGCACGGAGTCCTCGTTGGGGCTGGAAGAGATATTGGCCTTACGACGCTCCCAAGCGGAACTGGAGGAGCTGGCTCGTTTGGCCCTGTCGGTGCCCCGTCGCCGCACCACGCTGGCGCTCCTGGATGGATCCCTAATCCCTTGGGGACTGGAGCCTCTGCCCCAGTCGGCCCGGCGCCCCTGGTTGGATCCCATTCTGGCGACCTTGGAGCAGTTGCGGGCGGCCCGCATTCCTCTCGTGGGTTACATCAGCGCCTCCCGCAGCAGCGAAACCCTCAACTACCTGCGCTTGGGGCTGTGCCCGTACCTGGGCTGTGACTGCTACCGCTACTGTCCCGGCGAGAAGTCTCCTCCCTGCCATCCCTTCGCCCCCCTGGCAGACCGCGTCTTTTGGGGATCCCTGCTGCAGCCGGGAGAGCGCAGCCCCCTTTGGCGCAGCGGCGCCAGCGTGTTGGACGCCTTCGGGGAACACCACGTCCACTGTTGTTACCTCAATGTTGGCGAGGGATCCCTGGGCCAAGCCGAAATTGCTCGCCTGGAGTTTCCCGCTTGGGTGGTCCAGGATGCGGAGTTGCTGCAGCGGGCTCTGGCAGGGGTGCTGAGCCAAGTGCACAAGGGCTTTGGCTACCCCATCGCCTTGGCGGAAGCCCATCATTTGGCGGTGGTGAGAAGCGGGGATCGGCAGCGGTTTTTTGCCTTGATCGAGCAGGAGCTGATCCGCACCGGCCTGCGCCACGTGGCCGTCTCTCGCAAGGAAGCCCAGAAGCGGAGTGGCATTGCCTGAACCGACGCCGGGGATCCCTGGCACCCAAGAGAAGGCTGTAGCCTATTGATGGGGATCCCCATTCAACGGCTAGGGTTGCCAAGGCGTCCCAATCCTGTCTCTGTTGCCAACATGACCGACATGATGATCCGAGCCCCTCTGCGCAGCCTCATCTCCCCCCTCATCCACGACCCCCTTTGGTACAAAGATGCAATCATCTACGAGCTGCCGGTACGGGCCTTTTTCGACAGCGACGGCGATGGCGTGGGCGACTTCCAGGGCCTGACCGAAAAGCTGGACTACTTGCAAGAACTGGGGATTACAGCCGTCTGGCTGCTGCCGTTTTTCCCCTCGCCTTTAAAAGATGACGGCTACGACGTTTCTGACTTTACCAGTGTTCACCCTGACTTGGGCACCCTAGAGGACTTCAAGATCTTTCTGGAGGCTGCCCATAAGCGGGGGATCCGCGTCATCATTGAGCTCATCCTCAACCACACTTCGGATCAGCACCCCTGGTTTCAGCGGGCCAGACGAGCTGCCCCCGGCACCCCCGAGCGGGACTTTTACGTTTGGAGCGATACCCCCGAAAAGTACAAAGAGGCCCGCATTATCTTTCAAGACTTTGAAGCCTCCAACTGGACCTGGGATTCAGCGGCCAAGGCCTACTACTGGCACCGCTTTTACTCCCACCAGCCAGATCTCAACTACGACAACCCCGCCGTACAAAAAGCCATGTTCGAGGTGGTGGACTTTTGGCTGAGCTTGGGGGTAGATGGCATGCGGCTGGACGCGGTGCCTTATCTCTACGAGCGGGAGGGCACCACCTGCGAGAGCCTACCGGAGACCCATGCCTTTCTCAAGGCTCTGCGCCGACACATTGACCAAAGGTATCCTGGCCGCATGCTGCTGGCGGAGGCCAACCAGTGGCCAGAAGATGCTGTGGCCTACTTCGGCGATGGGGACGAGTGCCACATGGAGTTCCACTTTCCCCTCATGCCACGGCTGTTTATGGCCATCCAGATGGAGGATCGCTTCCCCATCATTGACATCCTGCAACAAACCCCTCCCATTCCTGAAACCTGCCAGTGGGCCCTCTTCCTGCGCAACCACGACGAGCTCACCCTGGAGATGGTCACTGACGAGGAGCGGGACTACATGTACCAGGTGTACGCCAAGGATCCCAACGCGCGGGTGAACCTGGGGATCCGCCGCCGCTTGGCCCCCCTGCTGGGCAACAGCCGCCGCCGCATCGAGCTGATGAACAGCCTGCTGTTTTCTCTGCCCGGCACGCCGGTCATCTACTACGGGGACGAGATCGGCATGGGGGACAACATCTACCTGGGGGATCGCAATAGCGTGCGCACCCCCATGCAGTGGAGCGCCGACCGCAACGCTGGCTTTTCCCGGGCCAACCCTCAGAAGCTCTACCTGCCCATCGTCATCGACGCCGAGTACCACTACGAAGCTGTCAATGTGGAGGCGCAGCGAAACAACCCCCATTCCCTGTGGTGGACCATGAAGCGGCTCATCGCCGTGCGCAAGCGATTCCAAGCTTTTGGCCGCGGCTCCTTTGAGCTGCTCCACCCGGAAAATCGCAAGGTGCTTGCCTTTGTACGAGCCTACCGCGGCGAGCGCATCTTGGTGGTGGCCAATCTCTCCCGCTACGCCCAGTGGGTGGGGCTGGATCTATCGCCGTGGGAAGGATTGATCCCGGTGGAGATCTTTGGCCACACCGAGTTTCCCCCTATTGGGCGACTGCCCTATTTCCTAACGCTAGGCCCCCATTCCTTTTACTGGTTTTCCCTTGAGCCCCAAACGGAGACCATCCACCTCAGCCCCAGCAAAGCGGAGGAGCAGGAACGCCTGGTCCCTCTGGTTGTTCAAAGTGGTAGTCCTCTGGTTGTTCAAAGTGGTAGTTGGGACAGTCTCTTGCAAGGGGAAAGCCAAAAGCAGCTGGAGGCAGTCTTGGCGGACTACCTCTACCGCTGTCGTTGGTTTGGCTCCCAAAACCGCCAGCTCCAGGCGATCCATATCCTGCAGGCTATCCCCTGCCGCCGAGAAGAGGAGTCCTTGCTGGGCAGCCAGATCTTGCTTCTCCAGGCCGAGTTTATCGAGGGCGATACGCAGCTCTACTCTCTCCCTGTGGGCTATGCCACCCAAGAAGCAGCCGTACACCTGCGCCTAGAGATGCCCCAGGCGGTCATCCTCCCTGTGCAAGTGGCCGGAGGGCCGGCGGGAGTAATTTTCAACGCTCTGGCTGACAAAAGCTTCTTGCTGCGGCTGCTGCAGCTAATTGCCCAGCAGGGCCGCCTGCGTCACCGTCAGGGAGAGCTCTGGGCCACTAGCTTTGCTGCCCTTGAGCATGACCTGGAACCCCGCCTCCTCAAGGCGGAGCAGAGCTACACCTCCGTTGTCTATGGCAACCACTACCTCCTCAAGCTCTACCACCGGGTGGCCGAGGGGGTAAACCCAGAGCTGGAGATAGGCCGCTACCTGCTGGAGCACCATCCCCAAGTGCGGGTGCCGCGGCTGCTGGGATCCCTGGAGTATCGCCGTCGTCGCGGGGCCCGTGGGTTTGATCCCGCCGATCAGCCCATTACCCTGGCCATTTTGCAGGAGTACATCCCCAACGAGGGAGATGCCTGGCACTACACCCTGGACAGCCTGGGGCAATTTTTTGAGGCGGTGCTGGTTCACTACCAAGAGGTGGATCCCGTGCCCGTGCCGCAGGGATCCTTCTTGGAGCTTTCCCAACAGCCCTTGCCGGAGCTGGCCTATGCCACCATCGGCAGCTACCTGGAATCGGTGCGGATCCTGGCCAAGCGCACCGCCGAGCTGCACATCGCCCTGGCTGCCGCTCGCGTCAGCGGGACGGAGTCCTTTACGGAGAACAAAGACTTTGCCCCAGAGCCTTTCTCCAGCCTGTACCAGCGCTCCATCTATCAATCGATGCGCAACTTGGTGGGGCAGGTGTTTCCGCTGCTGTTCGCGTCAGCGGGACGGAGTCCTTATAAGCAGATCCCCAAGCTGCCGGAGGCAGAGGCCAACCTGGCTCGGGCTGTTTGCGACCAAGAAGGGGAAATCATGAGCCGCTTCCGCCTGATCCTAGAGCGGAAGATCACCGCCCTGCGTACCCGCTGCCACGGGGATTATCACCTGGGCCAGGTGCTGTTTACCGGCAAAGACTTTGTCATCATCGACTTTGAAGGGGAGCCGGCCCGCTCTTTGGGCGAACGGCGTCTCAAGCGTTGCCCCTTACGGGATGTGGCGGGGATGCTGCGATCCTTCCACTATGCTGTCCACACAGCTTTGCGCCAGCAACTGGAGAGCGGCTTGGTCTGCGCCGACCACTGCCCCGACATGATGCGGTGGGCCCAGTTTTGGCACCGCTGGGTCTGCGCGGGCTTTTTGGCCGAATATCTGCAGGTGGCTTCCCAAGCGGCTTTTTTGCCCCGCAGCCTGCAAGAGATAGAGGTGTTGTTGGACGCCTATCTGCTGGAAAAAGCCATTTACGAGCTGGGCTATGAGTTGAACCACCGCCCCGAGTGGGTGGAGATTCCCCTGCGCGGGATCCTGCAGTTGCTGGGCATTTCCGCCAAGGTTTAGGGGATCCTGTCGGCAGGCCATTTGGGGTGAGCGACTGGGGGACAAACATGTGTGGACGGTTTAGCCTGGCAGTGGCCCCAGAAGTGCTGATGCAGCATTTCGGCTTGCCGGCGGCAGCCCAAGAAAGGGCAGCTGTCCCCCGGTATAACATCGCTCCTTCTCAGCCGGTGCTGGCGGTGGTGGCGGGATCCCTTCAGCGCGAGGCAACCCATTTTCGCTGGGGCCTGATCCCCGCTTGGAGCCAAGCCGCCAAGGCCGGGTTGATCAATGCTCGTTCTGAAACGGTGGCCGAGAAGCCTTCTTTCCGCGAAGCTTTCCGCCGTCGTCGCTGCTTGATCCCGGCAGATGGCTTCTACGAGTGGGCCGACCAGGGTACAGGCAAGAAGGGCAGACAACCCTACTGGTTTCACCTGGTGGATCGACCGGTATTTGCCTTTGCCGGGATTTGGGAACGCTGGCGCAGCCCAGAGGGAGTGGAGGTGGAAACCTGTGCCATCCTCAACACCGCTGCCAACCGCCTGATGCGGCTTTTTCACGAGCGGATGCCCGTGATTTTGACGGAAAACGACTACGACCTTTGGCTGGATCCCCAGGTGCAGGATCCCAAGCTGCTGTTGCCCCTGCTTCGCCCCTACCCGGCAGAGGCCATGGTGGCTTATCCGGTCAGCACCCATGTGAACAATCCCCGCCACGAGGATCCCACTTGCCGCGCTCCCACAGGAGAGGCAGTGCAGGGATCCAGCCTCAGCGAGCCCGCTGGTAGCGCATCCCCGGCAGTTGTACCAGCCAGCCTTCCAATTCCATAAGCAGCAGGGTACTGGAAAGGGTGGCAATATCCATCTGGCTAGCCTGGGCCAGGGCATCGAGGCTGAGGATGCCCTCTCCTAGCAGCTGCCAGAGCAGTTGCTGTTGGGGATCGCTGGGGCCAGTGGACGAGGGCTGCTTTAGCACAGGGGATCCCTGGAGGAGGCCCAAGTCTTTCAACAGCTCCTCGATCCCCAGGATCATGCCGGCGCCGTCGCGGATGAGCTGCAGGCAGCCGCGGGCTGCTGCCGTGTCGATGTTCCCCGGCAGGGCATACACTTCCCGACCGTAGTGGTTGGCCAGGTGAGCAGTAATTAGCGCTCCCGAGGTTTCCGGAGCCTCCATCACCAAAGTGGCGCGGCAGAGGCCGGCAATGATGCGGTTGCGCTGGGGAAAATGCTCCTTGGCCGGTGGCGTGCCGGGGGGATATTCGCTGAGGATGGCCCCTTGGGCCAGGATGCGCCGGTAGAGAGCTTGATGGTGAGCTGGGTAAACTTTGTCCACCCCCGTTCCCACCACGGCCACCGTCTTGCCGCCGGCATCCAGACAGGCCTGGTGGGCAATGCCGTCGATCCCCGTTGCCAGCCCCGAGACCACCACACAGCCAGCTTCCGCCAGGGCAGCGCTGACTTTCTGGGTCCACTGTCGACCGTAGGCCGTAGGGGCGCGGGTGCCGACAATGGCAATAGCCGGCTGTTGCCAATTGGGACATTCTCCTAGGGCATAGAGAATGGGCGGGGGATCTGGCACCTCCCACAGCAGCGGCGGATAGTCCGGATCTGCAGGCGTGAGAAAGGGGATCCCCGCTTTGAGGGTTTCCTCCAGGATCTGCTCGGGATCAAGGCCAGGACGGGCAGAGACAATAGCCTGGGCCAGGGTGGGGCCAATGCCTTCCACCTGCCGCAGGGCCGGGGCATCCGCTTGCCAAGCCCGCTCCAGGGATCCAAAAAACTCCGCCAGCCGCTTGAGCCGGTGGGGGCCAATCCCTTTGATGCGGGCCCAAGCTAGCCAGTAGGGCCGCTCCCGTTCTTCATGGCCTGGCCCACGGGAAGGCTCCCTCTTGCCAACAGGATCTGAAGGGGAAAGGGGAAAAGACAATTTAGCTCTGCGCAGTAGTGGCTGTATCTTAAATGATTGGCAAAAGGAACGCTTGGCAAAAAAGCAGGAGATGGGTAGATGTCAGGGTTGGATCCCGCCGGTAACCCTCAAGGATCAAGGCAGCTGCGGTTTGGGCGGATGCGCCAAGCTTGGGTGTGGGGGGCCTATCTCCTGCTGTGGCTGTTGACCTGGGTGGGATCCCGCTCGGCCCAGCCCCAGTTTTTGGGGATCCCGGCCTGGTATTGGCTGGCGGGATTGGCTGTCCTGCTGTTGGTACCTCTTAACTTCTACATTGTGCGCGTTTGCTGGCCGAGAGGCGGAGATGAGTAACACGGTTTTGAGTCTGGGTGTGGTGGGGGCATACTTGCTGCTGCTGGCGGCCATTGGCTTCTGGAGCTATCGCCACAGCGGCCAGGATCCGGTGAGCTATTTTTTGGCAGGGCGGGGGTTGGGATCCCTGGCTCTAACCTTGACGACGCTGGCGACGCTGCTCAGTGCCTTTACCTTCATTGGGGTGCCGGCAGATGCCTATACCCACGGCCTAGGGATCTTCCTGGGGGTGGGAGTGACCACCGCCTTCATTTCGGGGCTGTTTTTGTGGGTGGGCTACCGGGTATGGCTAGCAGCCCAACACTTTGGCTTCATCACCCCTTCCGAGTTTTTCGGCCACCGCTTCAACAGCCCTCTTTTGGCTCTACTCTACTGCGTTAGCGCCCTGACGTTTACCGCCCCCTACATCAGCATCCAGATCATTGGCGGAGCCCGCACCCTAGCGGCGGTGTTGGGGGAGGGGATCCCCTACTGGCCCTTGGCGGTGGTGGTGGCGCTGGTGATCTTGGGGTATGTGCTCTTTGGCGGATCCCAGGCGGTGGTCTGGACGGACGTGGTGCAGGGGATCATCTTGATTCTGGGGATGGGGGTGGCCTTTGTTGCAGTGGCTTTCTCCCTAGGGAGAGAAGCGGGTAGCGAACTGGATCCCTGGCTGAGCTTGCCCGGCCCCAATGGGCGCTGGAGCTGGCAGGGGCTATTTGGCAACCAGTTGCTGTTTTTCATGGCCACGCCCCTTTTCCCGCAATTTTTCCAGCGCTTCTACATGGCCAAAAGTGCCCGGCCCTTCTAGACCCTGATGGTAGTCTGGCCGCTGCTGATTCTGCTGGTCTTTTTCCCGGCAGCTCTTCTTGGGGTTTGGGGCCGCCTGGCTTTTCCCGGCCTGGAGAAAGCGGACCAGATCATGCCCCTGATGTTGCAAACTCTGCCCGGCGGTGTGGCAGCGGTGGTGATTACAGCAGCTCTGGCCGCCCTCATGTCCACGGCAGACTCACAGCTCCTTACGGCCAGCTCGTTGGTAACGCGGGATCTGGTAGTGACCCTCTTTAGACGCCAGCTTTCCCCCCACCAAGAAGAACAATTGGGACGCTGGGTGGTGCTGGGGATCGGTTTGGCCTCTTTTGCCATTGCCCTTAACCCGCCGGGGCTGATTGTGGAGATCGCCACCTGGAGCTTTCAGGGAAATGCCATGCTGTTCCCAATCCTGATAGCCGGTCTGTACTGGAAGCGGGCTACCCGCGCTGGGGCTGTAGCAGGAGCCTTGGTCTCCAGTGGCCTGACTTTAGGTTGGCTGTCGGGTCTGTTGCCGCGGGCTTGGACAGGGGGCTGGTTACCCGTAATCCCGGCAGTGGTGATCGGCAGTGGGGTGTTAATTGGCGTAAGCTTGCTTACCCAGCCGCCCAAGGAGCAGGTGACCGCCTACTACGAGGAAGGGCCTTGGGGAGAGTAGGTTATTCTTTATCGATCAGCTCAATCAACGCTTTTCCAGGTCTGCCGGTAGCCAGCCAGCTTGAGCCAGGCCGTTGAGAAATGCGAAAGTCCCTCCTAGAAAAAGCAAGCCCATCAGGCCCGCCAAGGGGTTGCCACCAATCCCCGTTAGCCACGCTGGCGCCCTGCCGGTGTAGTCTATCCAGGCCAAGTTGTTGACCCAGGCCATGCCCCATACCCAACCCGCGTGCAGCCCTAGGCTAAGGCCCAGCTTGTTTTGGTTCCAGACCCTCGCCTGCACCAGCAGCAGCCCCATCAGCCACAGTCCGGGAAATTGCGGCCAGGTGGCGAGAATCTCAGGCAAAGGCTTCAGGAAATGGGCCACAGCAAAGAGGAAGCTGGATCCCCACTGCGCCCCGGCGCGGCCGTAATCTAGCGCCATCTCCTGCAGCAGCCAGCCGCGAAAAAACAGCTCCTCCGCCAGCGCCACCCCCAAGCCCAAAAGCAACCCCAGCAACCCATAGACCAGCAGGGATCCCCCTCCTACCGCCCTCCAACTCAGCCAACCCAGGGATCCCTCCAGGCCCAAAAGCAAGAAAAGCCCCCCGACCCCGATCCCCAGGCCCCACAGGATCCCGCCTCGGCAAGGCCAACTGCCATCCAGTCCATAGGCGGCAAACCCGGATCCCCACACCCATAGCCAGGCTAGCAGCAGGGCATATAGGAGCAGCCACAGGTACTCCCGTCGTTCAGGAAGAAGCCAACTCCCCAGCCCGAGCAACGGCAGCCAGGCCAAGAGCGGGATCGCCAAGAAAAGCAGCAGACGCAGCAGAAATGGACAAGCCCTCAGCTTGGAGATCGGCAGGCCCATCCAACCCGCCCCGCCTAGCGTTCCGGCTCAATGGAACTGGTCAGGCCATGTTGCCGCAACTGTTCGCAGTAAAACTCCGCATGCTCCCGCGGCACCACGATCACCACAGCAACGCCGTTGTGGTGGGCTTCCAGCATGATCTCAGTGGCTTGCGGCGGCATCATGGATGGGATCACCTTGACCAGCACCTGAACCACGTACTCCATGGTGTTGACATCGTCGTTGTGCAGCAACACCCGGTACATGGGCATGTGCTTCGGGGTTACAGAAGGCTTGACCAGAGTCTCCGTAGCCACGACGATCCCTCCTTCGGCAGGGTCAACAAGAAGTCTAAGGAACGCAAAACCGCAAAAATGGGGCAAAAGCAGGAAAAACTGTAATGAAATTTTAGCCTTCTCAGCAAGCTCTGTGAAAAGGCCGTGGGGAACCTGGGCGCAGGGGTCAGAGCCGTTAAACCAACCCTAACCCAGCCTTCACCTGCCCACAACCTCAGCTTGGGGGCAAAAGTGCTTGACTAAAAAGGCGATTGGCCTTTGTTGCGGATCCCTTTACATTTGCCTGCGTCCCTGAGGTGGGTCTCATGAGTTCCCTGCGTTCCCGTCGCTTTTTCCTGCAACTGCTTATGTTTGGAGGTGGGGCAGCCGCCCTGGCTGCCTGTGGAGGCACCTCCAGTTCCTCCATTCCCCCCCTGGGAGAGCCTGGATTTCCCCAAGGGGTATTTGCCGGGGATCCCACCTCGGAAGGGGCGGTGCTTTCCACGCGGGTGATCCCGGCCAGCGCGACAGATACGGTTGCGGTGACGTTGCAGGTGGCCGAGAATTCCGAGTTCAATCCCATCCTGCAACAAGTTCCCCTCACCGCTCGCCGTGTGGCGGGTCGCAACTACCGCACCGAACCGGGCGACTACATTGCCCGCGCCGTCGTCACTGGGCTAAGGCCAGCGCAACGCCATTTCTACCGTTTTGTCAGCGAAGGCTTCACCAGTCCCGTGGGACAGTTCCGCACCCTGCCGGCTCCTGGGGATGGGCGGCCTGTTCGTTTTCTGCACATTAGCTGCGCCAACGAGCCCCCCTTTCCTATTGGGGCAGCCATGTTGGCAGAAGTTAGCCGCGGCGACATCGATTTCATTTCCTTTAACGGCGATACCGTCTACGCCGATCGCTTCTGGCTGGGGTTAGATCCCATCGGCAATCTGGAGTTCTACCGCAGCCTCTATCGGGATCAGCGCGATCCCAACTATGCCGGGCGGGAGTTCGCGCAACTGTTTGGCCGGACTTCCTTTGTTGTCAACTGGGACGATCATGAGGTGATTGACAACTACAGTGGCCAGAAGGCCCGCGGTGGCCGGGCCACTCAGCTCAACGACACCACCGGGCAAACCCGCGATGTGGAAGATCTCAAGGTGCTCGGCTACCAAGCCTTTTTTGAATACAACCCCATTACCCCCAACCTGACAGATGTGGCCGGTGTGGATAGCCGGGATCGGCTGTTTCGCAGCTTCCGCTACGGGGCCAATGCCGAAGTCCTTATCCTGGATCTGCGCCAGTACCGGGATTTGGCGGCGGTCACCCCCATTTTGCCCATTTTGCCCCCCGGCCTGACCCGTCAGCGTTTTTTGGAGCTGGCCGGCATTCGCCTCACGCCCGAACAAGAGACCCTCTTCTTTGGCCCGCCGGGATCCGAACAAGCCCTGTTTAACCTGCTGCGCCGCACGCCCCGTACCCTCTTGGGCAATCCGCAGAAGCAGTGGCTGTTCAACGGCCTGCGCAACTCCACCGCCACCTACAAGTTCATCGTCAGCGAGTTTCCCATCACGGTGACCTATTTCCGCTCCAACGATGTTTGGGAAGGCTACTGGCTGGAGCGGCAGGAAGTCATTGACTTTATCGAGAGCAACAACATCCGCAACGTGGTGTTCTTGACCGGCAACAACCATGCCGGCTTCATCGGACAGGTCAACCCCGGCAGCAGCAACCCCATCTGGGAAGTGTGGACTGGCCCCACCGGGCGGAGCGTTACGGCCCTGAGCATTGACGAGCTGAGCAATCAACTGGGGATCCCCAATGCCAGCCGCCTGTATTACCGGATTGTGAACGGCTTTTTGGCACCGGTGAACCCGACCAATCCGCAAGTGAGCGGGATCCCAGGGGTAACCACAGGCAACCTGCGCTTTTTGGAGCTGGCGGTGCCCAACTACAACGTTATTGAAGTGTCCGGCAGCCGCTGCACCATTCAAATCAAAGGCCCCGCCGGCAGTGTTTTGACGGATCCCTTAGGGCGAAGGGGGGAACTGAATTTGCCGCAATGAGAAGTCGGCTCAACCGATGAGCCAGCTGCGCCGGATTGTCAATCAGAATTAAGGGATCCCTGCTCTACTCGGGATCCCTTTTTTTGTAACTCTTTTTCGCGATTTTCAGCATGGGATTCTTAAGATCCTTAACGTGATCTGAATCATTCGGGAGAAACGGATCTGGGTGCTAGAGTGTGGGCGTTGAGGTGGATCCCTGTAGAAAATCTATTCTTTCTCCGTTTTTCAGTAGGAGGGCAGTCTTATGGCTTCGGTGCGGGGCTGGTTGGTGGCAAGCTTAATAGGAGCGGCCACAGTTATCGGGGGCGCTGCCGCCTGGGCTCAGAGCCGTAGTTTGTGGCTTCTTAATGGACAATCGACCGTAGTTACAGGCTATTTCTACCGAGGTGAAAACATCTGGGCGCAGTGCGACCAGGATTGCTTCGATGTGGATCTGGTGCTTTACGATGCCAGCGGTCAGGTGGTGGCTGCAGACGAACTGTTGGACGATTTCCCCATCGTGCAGGCGCCCTACGAGGGCAACTTTTCTGTCAAGGTGATCATGGCTAGCTGTCTCCACCCCAGTGGTTGTGCTGTGATCGTAGATTCGGACTACAGCTTCTAGAAGGGTGCTGGCTGTCCTCACTTCGCTGCTACTGCTTAGGAACTCAGTCCGTAGCCTAGGTCGTGTTGATCTTATGTTAGGATAGA
>NZ_JANSIO010000263.1:0-5184 GCF_047462195.1 Synechococcus sp. R3-13
GGGAAGTAGGTTGGAAATAAGCCATGGTTACGGTTGGAGATACGCACTGCTCAAGCAGACGGCGAAGGGATCCTGATCTCAGCTTACGCCCAGTCTCGCATCGGTGGGCCATTCCAGCACGCTTTCCTCAGGGCCACCGACAAAATCGTCCAGCAAGTCAACGGCGGGAGCGAAGCCGTTGAGCCAAAGCCAGAAAGCAGGGGGATCCCTTTGGCAATTGTGCGTTATTGGGGCGGTTGATCCTGCATTTCCAGTTGGCGCACCCGTTCCTGTAATTGGCGGGCGGTGGCAGAAAAGCTGGGCCCAGGCCAGAGGAGAGCGCCCAGCCCCACCGTCAACAGGCCCAGGCCGACGGCCACGGCGATGAGGAATCCCAAGGGCAGCTCCACCGAGCGCCACATTAAGAAATGTACGGTCAGGGTGGTGGGGTTTTGCCCGGCCAGGACTGCCACTCCCAAAGCCAGCAGCAGTGTCAAGACCAAGTTGAACAGCAGCAACATCAGGGATCCCGTCGCAACAGTTCCATTCTGCCTTGTCTGCTGGGGGGGTGGCTCAAGCCCGCACACTCCCGTCGGGTAGGGTGGCTCCGCTGAGGTCAGCGCCGGTCAGCACTGCTCCGCCGATTTTTGCCCCGCTTAGATCGGATCCCTGCAGTTGTGCACGGGTTAGCTTGGCTTCCCAAAGGTAGGCACCGTGCAAGTTGGCTTCCCGCAAGTCGGCAAAGCTGAGATCCGCGCCGATCAAGTTGGCTTCCCAAAGATTGGCCCCGCGGAGGTTGGCCCCCATCAAGTTGGCCGAGCTGAGATCGGCGCCGCGCAAATCGGCTTCCTGCAGGTTAATGCCACTCAGCTTGCCAAAGGAGAGGTTGGCCCCTCTCAGATTCACCCCTTGCAAGTTGGAGCGCACCAAGTCCACCCCCACCAGGTTGGATTCTTGAAAGTTGCGCTCGCCAGAGGCATATTCTGTCAGCAGCTCGTCAGCAGTTGTCACTCGGGGCATGGCCGGATACTGCCATCCGTGCGTCAAGCTTAACTTCTGATCGCTTAACGGGGTACTGATGACCCACTGCTACATGTTAGCCAATATACCCTTTTGGCCGAAGATTGAGAGCTCAAGAAGGGATCCCGGTCGCTGTGTCTTCTGTTCGCGTCAGCGGGACGGAGTCCTCTTTTGTCTGCTGGTTTTGCTGGGGTTGGGGGGGTGGGGACGGCCAGCAGGGATCCCCTGCCACGGGTTGGATGTGCAACTCCAGGTAGCCGGTGGCCGGATCCGGTTGACGGGAGAAGCGATACTCCGGGCTGTCGGCGAGGACAATTTCGGCGGTGGTGTAGATGAGGCAGCCGGGGCGCAGGTGTCCCCCCCAGGTTTGGCCTCGGGCATCGGCAACGGTGAGATGGAGATGGACTCCGTCAGGGCACAGGGATCCACTCAGGGCCAGGATCTCCAGGCGTTCCGACAGCAGGTGATCCCCCATTTGGTCGGCCAGGCGCAGGGTGGCTTGGCTAAGGCTGCCGACGGCGCTGAGGACAAACCCCGCTTGCAAGGGCTGCTGCCGGGCCAATCGCTCTAGTTCCTGCTTGAGATCTTGGCCGGGGAAAAGGCGCAAGGGATAAATCTTGAGGGATCCCGGTGGCATGGGCTGGAGCTCTTGGCGGCGGGAGGAGCGGATCCCAAGTCGCCAACCGGGCTTGACCACCGGGCGGGAGCGAGCGATCACCAAGCAGTCATCCGGCAGGGGGTAGCGGGCAGGGATGGTGGAGCCGGCAGCAATGGTGACATCGGATCCCACCTGCAAAGGAGCCACCAACACCGAGTTGGCGCCTGTTTTGCTGCGATCCCCAATTTCGGTAAAGTGCTTTTGCTGGCCGTCGTAGTTGGCGATGATGGTGCCCGCGCCGATGTTGACCTGGGATCCCAGCTTGGCATCTCCCAGGTAGGCCAAGTGGGCGGCATTGCTGTGGGATCCGATCTGGGCATTTTTGGTTTCCACAAAGTTGCCGATGCGGCAGTGATCCCCAATCTGGCTGTGGGGGCGCACGTGGGCGTAGGGGCCTATCCAGACGTGGTTGCCGATGCGGCTGTGGCTGACCACCGAGTAGAGAATGTGACACCCAGATCCAATCTCGCTGGACTCGATCCAACTGCCCGGCCCCAGGCGGGTTCCCGAGCCAATGCGGCACACCCCTCGCAGATGGGTTTGGGGCTCGATCACCACATCGGGGGCCAATTCCACCGTTTCCTCGAGGCTGCTGCTGTCGGGATCCACAAAGGTGACCCCGGCTTCCATCCAGGCTTCCTTGAGGCGATCCTGCAAAATCTGGTACGCCTGGGCCAGTTGGCGGCGGTCGTTGATGCCCACAATTTCTTGCGGATCGGCAACATCCAGAGCGATGGCTTTGCCCACCCGCTTGACGGCATCCGTTAGGTAGTACTCCTGCTGCGCGTTGTTGCGATTGAGATGGGGCAAAACCTGAGCCAGAGCCGGCCAGTGGAAACAATACACCCCACTGTTGATGCGGCGATTTTGCCGTTGGGCCGGGGTGCAGTCTCGCTCTTCCACCAGTTCCAGCACCCGCTGTTGGGCATCGCAAAATACCCGACCATAGCCATAGGGATCCGCCACCTGAGCCGAGAGCAAGGTTACCTCTGGGTTCATCTGGCGGTGGCGCTCCACCAGAGCTTGCAGGGTTTCTGCCCGCAGCAGGGGCACATCCCCGTTGATCACCAGCAGATCCCCCTGAAAACCGCCCAGGACGGGCAACAGCTGTTGAACGGCGTGTCCGGTGCCCAATTGCTGGGCCTGCTCCACAAATTCAACCGGGTACTCCCGCAGGGCTTGGCGCACCTGCTCCTGTTCATAACCCACAATCACCAGACAGCGGTGGGGCTTTAACGTCAGCACCGTGCGCAGCAGCCGCTCGATCAAAGACAGGGATCCCAGTTTGTGCAGCACCTTGGGCAACTGCGACCGCATCCGGGTACCTTTGCCCGCTGCCAAGATCGCTACCGATAGCTCCCGCTCTGCCATGTTCCTTCCCCGAACTGCCCCCATCAAGTATAGGCGGCGGGATGCTGCTCAAAAATCTTCTGAGGTTGGATCCAAGTTCCTGAGCTCTGTGGGGCCAAAACTGAGCTAGCTTAATGGCACATCTAGCTGGTGCAGTCTATGGCCGAGAGCAGGGATCCTGATACGCCCCCACAGGAACGTCGGCGGTTGGTCCGCGAGGTGGCCGGTTGGCTGGCGATGCTGGGGGTGCTGATCCCAGGGTTGCAGCGCTTCTATATGGGGCACCAACGCTGGGGCTGGGGCTACTTGGTGGCGGGGCTGATGGTGTTTGTTCCTTCCATCCCGCTGCAGATTCTCAGCTACGGGGTACGCGCCCTTTGTTTGCTGGAAGGGCTGTGGATCCTGACCATGAGCAATGCCGATTTCGATTTTCGATTCAATCGAGAGTTGATCGAGCTGGAATGGACCAGTGTGGAAGGGCGAGAAGCCCGGGATCCCGAACAGCAGTTGGAAAGCCAGTTGAAACAGGGCTTGATCACCCGCGCTGAATATGAGGAGCGCCGCCGGCAAATCCGCAAGATTTCCTGACGCAAGCATCTGCCTGGATAGACAGCCCGATAGATGGATAATGGTTCTGGTGTTGATTTTCCCGGCAATAGCTCCTGCCCGAGCTGGGCTTCTTCCTCTCCCCTGTTATCTTGCACCGTCCTTTTGCCTTATGTTGCCAAGCCTTCCTCTCGCAGCTATCCCCCTGTTCTCTATTGCGGCAGCCATGCTCTTGGTCTATCTGCCCATGGGGGTGGTGGGCTATGCCCGTGCCCGCGTTGGCTACGACCTGCATGCTCCTCGGGCTATGTTTGATAGGCTACCTCCCTACGGGCAACGGGCCACCTGGGCCCACGCCAACGGGTTTGAGACCTTTGGGATGTTTGCGGCAGCAGCGTTGATTGCCTACATCACCGGCCCACACCCGGATCCCTGGTATTTTGGCCTCAGCGGAGATGAAGGGGTAGCTGTGCTGTGTGGGGTGTTTCTGCTGGCGCGGCTGCTCTACAACTTTTTCTACATTGCCGATATTCCCATTGGGCGATCCCTCTCCTTCTTGGCGGGATCCCTGGCCACGTTGGGCCTGTTGCTGATTAGCCTGCTGCCTTTTCTCGGCACCGGCCTGGCCTAATCTGGCGAGAGAAACTCCCCCGTCATTTGTTGAGCCTGCCGGTACCCTGGCCCAACCTGCGATACTGGAAAAGGACTTCGTCCTGCTGTCGCCAACGGGGCCCTCTGGGTGCCTCTCTTCTGTCCACGGCCCACTACGCAACGGTCAGCCATGTACACTCTGGAACTGCTCCTGAAAGGGAACCCTGCCCCCATCGTTGTCCACCAAAAAGAGGAAGAAGCGGCCAACCGGGCCTACCAAAGCATCGTCAATGCTCTGCAGAGTGGATCCCCTCAGAGTTTGGAGCTGACCTGTGACCGCACCGGCAAAAAGGTGTTTCTGCTCACCGGTGAGCTATGTGGCGTGCAAATGACTTCCAAGTCGGGCGGCGCCAGCCCCATGGGAACCCGTCCCGGTTTTTTGGCCCAGTTGCAAAGCTGAGGACAGCTCTTTATCCCTCTGCCGCTAAGGGATCCCCATGTCTGAGGTGGCCATTCGGGTGGAGAGCCTGACCTTTGCTTGGCCGGAACGTCCGCCGGTTTTGCAGGCGTGCAGTTTTGTCATTCCCAAGGGCCAGTTGTGGATGCTCTTGGGGCCCAATGGCAGCGGTAAGTCCACCCTGTTGCAGTTGTTGTCGGGATCCCTGACCCATCCTCGGCCCCTTTCGGGCCACCTGGAGATTCGCGGTCGGCTGGGCTATGTGTTTCAAAACCCGGATCACCAACTGTTCATGCCCACGGTGGGAGCCGATGTGGCCTTTGGCTTGGGGGCAGAGGCTCTGACCTTGGCGGAAATTCACCGGCGGGTGGAAACGGCCTTGGAGCAGGTGGGATTGAAGCACCTGATCCGTCGGCCCATCCACGGCCTCAGCGGCGGACAGAAGCAACGAGTGGCAGTGGCAGGGGCTTTGGCCCGGCGCAGCGAGGTGCTGCTTTTGGACGAGCCCACAGCCCTGTTGGATCCCGACAGCCAGGCGGATTTGCTGCGGTGCATCCGGCAACTGGTGGATCAAGAAGGCATC